>JBEKZG010000289.1:0-5381 GCA_049510095.1 Occallatibacter sp. | reverse complement strand
CGCGCTGGACGATCACCGCTGGTTTGAAGGATGCGTACTATGCCATGCATCTGACGCAGTATGCGGACGGCAAGACGGTTGGCCCGCTTGGTTGCCCCACAGGCTCTACCCCCGCAAGCTGCACCAACACGACGATTCACTCGCAGGCCTACAACTCCTTTCTCCCGTCCTTCGAAGCCAACTACCGCATCAACAACAACTGGTCGGCTTATGGCCAATATGGCCGCGGCAGCATTGCTCCCTTCAGCAGCGTGTTCGATACGACCGGCGCTCTGGTAGCCGTCACTCCTCCGCCGACCATTGCCGACACCTACCAGGGCGGCACGGTGGTCAAGCTGAATCGCTTCGCCTTCGATGCGGACGCCTATCACATCCACTTCACCAACACCTACTCGACCTATACCCCGTCCAGCGGTCCGGACATTGGTTTCACCTACTACTACGCGAACCCGGACTCCGACACCAATGGATTCGAGGCCGAAGGCAACGTTGCTGTCACCCACAGCCTGAGCTTGAATGCCAATGGCACCTTCGGGGTCGCCAAGTACGAGTCCAGCAGCGGCACGCCCGCTGTGACCGACGGAAGCGGCAATATCATCAATCCTGCCGTCCCTGCCACTCCCGCGGCCTGGGTTGCCAGCGCCCCGCACGATACCGAGGCGACGGGCCTGATCTATCGGGAAAAGGGCCTCGACTTCGGCATCTTCGGCAAGCGCGTCGGCAGCCGCTGGGCGGACATCGGCAACGATCACCAGACCGTTCCACAGGAGCCGTTCTGGATGAGCAACCTCTTCGTGAACTACAACATCCACGGCCGCTCGATTTTCGACGGCTCCAAGGTCAAGTTCAGCATCAACAATATTTTCGATGACCATAGCATCGTCGCCATCAGCGCGGCGAACGATGGCACGACGCTGGCTACGCCTTACACCTCCACAGCGTCCAACATCGTCACCCAAGACCTCCAGCTCTACACCCCGAGCTGGAATGACGCTCTGGAGAAGCAGGCCGGCCGCGCGTTCATGATCAGCTTCCAGATGAGCCTGACCAAGCACGAGAAGTAGCACCAAGCCACGCCGGCTGAAGAAGCCGCGTGAACCGAGGAGACCTCCCGGAGAGACGCAGGCTGGATGCCGCGGACTCTCCGGGAGGTTTTTTCTTGCTTGCTGAGGTTGGAAGGCGGCGCGGGAGTTGCAATTGCGGGATGCCGTGCGGGTCAGATTGTGGCGGGATGAAATTGAGGCAGCTCAGCCTTTGGGGGTTTTGCGGCTGGTCAGCATCTCGGCCATTTTCTCGATGCGCTTGAGGCGGGTTTCGGGCTTTTTGGCGCCTTCGATCCAGTCGATGTATTCCTTTTTATGGGAGTAAGAAAGAGCGGAGAAGATCTGAGAGATGGAGGGCGATTGGGCGAGGGCGGTTTCAAGATCGGCGGGGACGGTGACAGTGCGCGGGGCATCGTCGATGGCGAGCTCGACCTGGACGGTGTCGCCGGGAATTGCGCCGGCGGAGGCGAGAATGTCTTTGCCGACGCCGAGGATGTGGACGCCGGCGCGGGGCATGAGGGAGTTGCGGAAGGTGAATCCGTTGATGGTGGCGCGGACGGGGACCTGGCCCTTGCGGCCGATGACTTCAGGGACGCTGAAAGGGATTTGGAGGTAGGTCCATGCGCCGCCGGGGCCGCGGGAGACGAGCTGGGCTTTGAAGTTGAGGGGATTGGCGGCGGATTTGGGCATCGAGTTATCTCCTGCGAGTGAGTGGCGGGATTCTCTTTTTGGATTTTGCCTTGGATTGAGATGCGGCGCAAGGACGAAATTTCGAGCGGCGGAGTTGGAGTAGTCTGACTGGATATGACGGCGGGAGCGGGGTGGTATACGGCGGAACTGCGGCGGGAACTGATTGCGCGGAACCGGGTTTGGGCGCGGGGCGGCGGGCGCGTCCGTCGGCATGTGGAGAGCTATGGGAGCGATCCGGTGATTGTCTATGCGCCGGATGAACATGGCCGGCATGGGAATTTTTTCGATGATGCTTATGCGGCGATTGTGGGGAATAAGGAGTGGATGCGGCGGTTCGACAAGATTCATGCGCAGGGGCGGGGGTTGCCGAAGTCGGAGTCGGGAAGGAGGTGGCGGGAGTTGGATTCGTCGATGAGTTCAGATGCACTGCTGATGAATGTTTTTCTTGGCTTTGGAGCGGGTGATGTGGATGGATTGAAGGGCGCGCTGGGCGTGGAGGGAGATGGCTTGCCGGAGTTTGGATGGAAGGCTCGGGTGCCGCTTGCTTCTGGCCCCAAGGGCCGGGTCCGGTTCGACCGGACGGAGGTGGATATGCGGTGGGGCGGGCTGCTGGTGGAGGCGAAGCTGACGGAGACGGATTTTCAGACGCGAGCGGCGGCGGTAGTGGAGGGGTATCGGGATTTCGATGCGGTGTTTG
The DNA here is from genome assembly GCA_049510095.1 of Occallatibacter sp. Lineage (GTDB taxonomy): Bacteria > Acidobacteriota > Terriglobia > Terriglobales > Acidobacteriaceae > Telmatobacter. The sequence continues at coordinate 2,951 of JBEKZG010000289.1, read as the reverse complement.
ATAGGGAGTTGCTGCCGCGGGTGGATTTGAGGATGGCGCGGCGGCGGGCGGCGGTGGAATTTGCGGAGGAGTTTACGCAGGAATGGGAGGCTGGCGCTGGGACGGAGATTGAGGTGCAGGAGGTTGCTCGGGAGTATCAGGCTGGGATTGTGGCGCGGGCTTGGGAGGCTGAGCCGGTTGAGGCGGGGTATGCCGGGTATCAGTTGATACGGAATGTGCTGGCGGCTTATGCGGCGGGGACGAGTTTTTGTGTGGTGCACGATGAGCGGCGGCCGGATTTGCGAGAGGGCTGGTTTGACGTGATGAGGGCGGTGAAGAGCGCGGAGATGCGGACGCGGTGCAAGGTGATGACCTGGCAGGAACTGGCTGGGTTGGCGGGGGTGGGGTTGCGGGAGTTTTTGGAGGGGAAGTACGGGATTGTGGGGGTGGAATAGAGATTGGCGGGCTTTTCGGAACGGAACTGGATGGTTTGCGATGAAAAGGGTAGCATGAGGGAAGTGGCGGGTACGGCTGCCAAAGGGGTAGGTCACATGACTACGGTCCAAATTACGCTGCCGGATCAACTAGCGCAGGAAGCTGAGCGCGCCGGACTGTTGTCACCGGAGCTACTGGAAAAATGGCTTCGCGAGCAACTGAAGGCGCAACGTGTCGACCAGCTGTTTGTCGCTATGGACCGCATGAGTTCGGTGGACGATCCTGCCGCAATGTCTCCTGAGGCGGTCGCCGAGGAGATTGCCGCCATGCGCGCGGAGAGACGCGGACGCGGTAACGGCTAGTGCGGCTGGTGCTGGACACCAACGTGGTTGTGTCAGCCTTGTTGTGGAACGGCGTGCCGCTACGGCTTGTGAGCGCCGGGCGGTTTGAAGGTGTTGTGCTTTATTCCAGTTCGCCTCTGGTGGCGGAATTGGCGGATGTTTTGTCCCGGCCCAAATTCACAAATAAGGTTGCCGCGTCACTTTTGACGGTTGACCAGTTGGTTGACCTCTACGCCGAACTGGTTGCCTTGGTGCGGCCTTCTCCCACAGCGCGCCTTGCACCCGATCCGGACGACGATGTGGTGATTGGAACGGCGCGTGCCGCCAGGGCCGACTATGTGGTGACAGGGGATAAGGGGTTGCTGTCGGTGGGTACTTACGAAGGCGGGCGGATTGTTACCGTCAGCGAGGCGCTGGAGTTGATTCAAGTAGGGTAGAAAAAAATGCGAATCGTCGAGGTTCGTAGGTTCCCAGGTCTCAAAGGCGAGACCTGGGCCACTGACCCTGACACGACACGATAAGGTATTTCAGAACGGAAGCTTGCTCAAATGAAGATTACTAATCTATCTGCCGAACCGCTTGGACGGTTACATTCCTGGATCCCGCATGATCTAGATGCGGATCAGATCGTATTTCTGCCCGATGCATGCCCCGGAAAATCTCCGTTGCCAACCGGGACCGTGGTACGAACCAGTCAGCCCGATTGGCGGCGCTTTGCTATCTCCGATTGTGGGTGCGGGATGAGGTTAGTGCGCTCGACTGTCGCGGCGAAAGATATCGATCTCGATCGATGGAATTTAGTTGCGGATCATTTGCGGAGAAACAAGGGAGGTCTCGGCGATCTCGGAGGCGGGAATCATTTTCTTGACGCGCTCGTTCCGTATGACGATGGGCCCTTATACTTCCTGATCCATACTGGTTCCCGAAACGAGTCGGGACACGTCGATGCACTGATTGAAAATCCAGCCGAATTCAACGAGACCTTTGATAGAGTCGTGCAATGGGCGGCCGACAACCGAGCAGCCGTCCATGAGAGGCTTGAATGGGTTTTCGGGAAGACTGAACTCATCCTTGACCTGCCGCACAACACTTATGAGCAGCTTGGCGACGGTAGTGTCATCATCCGCAAAGGCTCAGTGAGGCTTATGCCGGGAGATGTCTCCGCTCTGCCTTCTCGCATGTCGGGCGATGTGGTTCTAATACAGGCCACAGAGAAAGTGGGCGAGATTTTGAACTCGATGAGTCACGGAACAGGGCGCACGATGTCGCGGAGCGATTCCAAGTCGATTGCCGAGTCGTTCGACTACACGGAACTTCGCAACTCGATTTTGATTCCAGATGGAGTTGAGGACTCTTCGCTGCGCACAGACGGCCCGTTTGCTTATCGCGATCTGGACGAATGTCTTGGGTTGATTCATGAATATGTCAGGGTTATTGCGAGGTTCGGTGTTGTGGGTTATATGGGGCATCTTGGTTAGAGAGTCGTGTTTCGCGAATAAGGGGAAGAACTATAAGGAACTATATATAGGTGGAGCTATACCACCCATTCCGCAAAGAACGCGGAATGGATGGGGCACATGGCAAAAAAGAAACAACCGCAGGTCCTTCGACTCCCTTCGGTCGCTCAGGATGACAAATGTTAACTAACGCAGATCCATGGTTGAGATCTCGCGCTATTCGCCGGCGCCGGGGATGTATTTGTATTCGATTTTCTGGGGTTCTTTGGGCTTGTCGCCGGTTAGGTCGTGGGTGTGCCAGACTACCGACTCTCCGGCTACTTCAGGGTGCTTGCGGAGGAAGATCAACGCATATTCAGACGCCGTGGGGTCGTCTTTCTGGTCGGCGAATTTGGCGGACTCGATGGCGGCTTTGGCCTTGTCGCCCAGACGGCGGTAGAGGATGGCTAACTGATAATGGGCGGCGAGGTCGTCGGGGTCTACGGCCTGGAGGCGTTCGTAGGTGTCTCGGGCTTTTGCGTAATCGTGCTGCTGGTAGTAACTGAAGCCTAACTCGCGGAGACCGTCGCGGGAGCGGGGATACTTGGCTAACATGGCCTCTAAGTCAGCTATAGCTTCCTTTGTCTGGCCGGCGTTGCGCTCGACTAATGCCTGGTAATAGAGGGCGCGGGGGTCACCGGGCAGGAGGGTGAGGGCTTTGGCGATGTTGGCCTTGGCGTCAGAGTATTTTTCCCAGGAG
>JBEKZG010000288.1:0-7900 GCA_049510095.1 Occallatibacter sp. | reverse complement strand
CCTGTGGCGCTACTCAGAGCGGTTCGGCCTGGCAACTATGGCGTTGGATGCGAGTTTTAAGCGACGAGTCCAAGCTCGACCCAGGGAGTCGCGGCTTACAAGGCTGCCTCAGAAGATCCTGTTAGGAACACCCACATCTACTAACTGTCGGACCTGGACCCCGCGCCCATATCACGTCTTGGGTAGATTGCTCTGCTCTGGGAAGGTCCGGGTTGCGCAGCCGCCAAATTGGCCATCCACTCCCTGGAGCATCGCCGCGGCCGGTTCCTCTGCCCTTGGTGGCCGAATCGAAAGGACTCTGCGTAAATTGGGGTAAGTAGACGGAATCGTGACAATCCGGTCTCCCTGTTGCAGATACACTACATCGACGCGGTTGCCCAAAGGGACGAATACTTCATGCGACGGTGGACGGCCAAGTATGACTCTGGCGTGGATTCTCGGACCTTCCGGGTGACGCAGCACGGTGGTTGATCCAGGATTGATGTTACTTCCTCCGAACCTTAAAGTCCCCGAGGCTCCAGCCGCATGCAAAGAGTCAAGCTCTTGGGGCGTGAATTGGTATTCCGCCGGAGTGTCCGCCGTGATCAAGCGGTCGGCAGGGCCTCTTGGATCGAGCGAATAGCATGAGATTTCAGCGTCCTGTAAGTCGAAACCCTGAGAACGCGCGAGCGCATGGTAGCGAGCGACGTCCGTCATTTGATAACTGGACGGGGTTGAAGATCGGATCGAGCGCTCGATCACCTGAGCGAGTATTTCGCTAGCCTCCCCATTTCCTTGTTCTGAGGCGAGACTGAGCCAGTGAATGGCAAGGTCAAAAGAGCTCGTCAGCCCCAGAAGATTATTCGGTAAGGGATCTTGCGGGCAGTCGACAGGGGCTATTTTGAAGGGGAGAAAGGTGCATTCTGGAGGAATGTATGCTTCTCCAAGGAGCATCTGTGCAACCAGTTTTCCAGATGCAGCCTGCTTTTCAAGGGTAGCGCGGAAGCTCACCGGGTCCGCCGATAGAACCCACAGGTTCGACCCATTGAAGGTTGGATCGTCTTCCATGAGCCGCCACAGGGTCGGCGGAGGAGCGTACGTGTTTGGCGAGACTGCCTGACCAAAGAGGCACAAGGGCCACACCAACTCAACGACTACCAGGGCCAAGGATGAAGAACGCATGGTCCCTCCGCTGAAACTACTAAGCCAATGTTAAGAGCCTTAACCTCGTGAAAGCCGCAATCACGGCAACGCAGCACACCTCACGGGATGCATCCACTCGGCGGACGATTCACGACTGTCTCAAAGCGCCGGGTGCCCCGCCCTTAAGGTCCCACATGCTGAAGGAAGCACGATGAATTCGTTTCGTGCGGGATTAATCGTCAACTCCGCGCGTCCCCGCACCGTTTCCGGAATACCACCTTCAGTTCCCGCCGCCAATGCTCGCTCAGCGCCATCAGTTCCCACTCCACCTGCGCCGAAAGATACCGCAGCACCGGCTCGTTCGCCGGATGAATCCGCAGTGCCGGCCCCGCCAGCAGCAGCCGCGGCGGCAGCGGCGAAACCTCCGCTCCCTCAAAGTATCCCTGTCGCTCAAATGCCGACAGCGCCCGTCCGCCGCCCATCCCGGCAACTGGCTGCCGGTCGTCGTTGAGAGCCCGCACGCGGATCCAGTAGTCCAGCGCCTGCAGTGGCAAGTGCAGATCTTCATCCGCCTTCAGTTCAATCACCACCAGGCGTCCGTCCCGGTCCAGCGTCAACAGGTCCAGCATCCCCCGGTCGCCCGTTGAAAGCGCTGGAACCTGCGTGTACACCAGATCCCCCCGCAGCCCCGGCAGCAGCTCCGCGATCCCAGTCCGCAGCCGCGACTCCAGCCAGCGCTCCGGTTGCATCCGGAACAGCGGATCGGTGTGCGAACCGTCCGGATGCCTGCTGGCAAAGAGCCGCCCGCACAAATCCCGGCAGAGCGCCGCGGTCTCCTCCGTCAGCGGCGTCTCATTCGCTCCCGCCCCAAAGCTCACCTCGTCCGCCTGGGCAAACGATCCCGCCTTGAATCCATGCCGTACCCGCGCAAACTCCAGGCCATGCAGGTGCAGTCCCACCTCCGTCGCCGAACTCGCCCGCACCTCCACGCGGTCCTTCGCCGCGGCCGGAATCAGCGCCATCAGCCGCTTGATTCCCTCCCCGCACCGCTCCGTCGCGGCGACAGAAGAAAATGCATGAACCAGCCGCGAATCCAGGTTTCCCGTATCCCGAAAATCCACCGCCGTCAGTTCTTCGCTGCGTTCATCCAGAGTAAAAAGCTGAAATTCCGCAGCCTTCTCATTGAGCCAGGCCATCCGTTCCGCTGTCGTCCGCCACGCACCGGCAGGCACAATCACCTTCAGCCCGCCAAAGTGTCTCCGCCCGTCGCCTTTCGCGCGGCAATGATCCAGCCACAGAACTCCCAGCGTCAGCACGCCGTCCGCCATGGCAGCCGACTCCGCCTCGCCCACCCCGATCACCGCGTCCGCCGCCGGCCCCTCGCGCGGTAGGCGTCCGCCGGTCGCTCGATGGAACCAGTTCCAGCGCCTGCGGCTTCGCAGCGCCCATCCGCCGGGTCGTCAGCCGGAGGCACTGCGCGCGCGCCTGCGCCTCCACTACCGTGCGCATCAGGTTGCGTTCTTCGCTCCAGAACTGCAGCAGGCAACGCCCATGCTGCTCCGTCACCGCATAGTGGGCCGTGCGCATATCGAACAGCACGCGCCCATCCTCCAGCAGCGCCGCCGCCGGGTTGTCCGCCAGGTACTCTTCGATTGTTCGCGTAAGCTGTTCAGCGGAAGCCGCACTGGTTTCTTGCCGTGCCATCGGCGGCCCCTTACCAGTTCATGCGTGCGCGGAGTTCCGTGATGTGCGCCGCGTGGTGGCGCGAGTGCCAGTCGTAAAGCGCCAGCGCCGTAGCCAGCTTCTGCCGGCCTAGATCCGGATGAATGAATCCTCTTTCGAAATCCGCTTCCGTCATGGCTTCCAGCAGCGCAACCCACCTGCCATGCATCGTCTCGAGCCATGCAAGCGAAACCTCCACCGGCAACTTGCTGTCCGGCAGCTCAGCCCACGCAGCCTCGTCATACGGCTTGATCGTTGGCCAATTCTCGGTCAGCGCCAGCTTGAAGCGGATATAGGAATTCGCATGGCTGTCCGCCACGTGATGCACAACCTGGCGCACCGTCCATCCGCCTTCGCGGTAAGGCGTATCCAACTGTGCGTCGTCCAGTTCGTGGATAGCCGCGCGCAGCCGCCCTGGAAGCAAGTGCAGTGTTTGAATATGAGCGGAACGAGATTCGGGTGTGCTGCTTTCCGGTGGGATGAAGCGGCCAATTGGATAGCGGAGATCGGTCAGATCGCTCATGACTCGAACTCTACCACGCTTCCATGCATGGAGGTGTGCCGGCTCAACTGCCCGCGGCAATGCCAAGCGGCTTGGCCCGGGCGGACTTGCTGCCTCAAGGCCGAATCCCGCTCTAGGCGTGTGGGTGCGCGGCAGCGTGATGATGGTGATGGTGGTGATGGTGCTTCGCGGCAAACGCCGGGGTGGCAAGCACCGTCAAAAGCAGGGCGGCGAGGAGAAACTTTTTCATGGCCTGAATGTAGCACGAACCCCACGCGTTGGGTAGTAGCTCAAAGGTTGTACCCGAATCACTCCGCATCAAGAAAGGAACGGAGTACGCGTTCAATCGGCGCCACAAGTTAAAGAGTAGACTGAACATTAAGATGACCAACCCGGCCGCTTCCCCGCAACCGAGTCACAAACGTTATTTTTTTGAGAAATTCGGCATCACCGAGCGCCTCCTCGAGCGCTGTTTAGGCGAAGCCCTAGCCGCCGGTGGCGACTACGCCGACCTCTACTTCGAGTCCGTCACCGCCACCTCCCTCGGCGTCGACGAGCAAATCGTCAAATCCGCCTCCCAGGGAACCAGCGCCGGCTGCGGCATCCGCGTCCTCTCCGGCGAGCGCACCGGCTACGCCTACACTGACAATCTCAGCCCCGAACGCCTCCTCCACGCCGCCCGCACCGCCGCCCTCATCGCCTCCGCCCCCGCCAAGCAAACCGTCCAGGGATTCACCGAAGCCCCCAACGCCGACCTCTACCCCGTCCCACTCGGCGGCTTCGATCTAGACCTCGCCGCCCGCCTCGAGCTGATTCTGAGAGCCGATCGAGCCGCCCGCGCCTACTCGCCCCACATCGTCCAGGTCCGGTCGAGTTATAGCGAAGAGCTCCGCCGCATCCTCATCGCCGCATCCGACGGCGCATTCGCCTCGGATACACAGCCTCTCAGCCGCCTCAACGTCTTCGTCATCGCCAGGCGGGACGCCATCACCACCAAGGGCTCCGCAGGCTGCGGCGGCCGCGCCGGTCTCGATCAGTTCGTCGGCTCCAAGAGCCCCGAGCACCTGGCCAGCGAAGCCGCCCGCGGCGCCATCCTGCAACTCGGCGCAGTCCCCGCACCCGCAGGAGAAATGGAAGTCGTCCTCGGCCCCGGCTGGCCCGGCATCCTGCTGCATGAGGCCGTAGGCCACGGCCTCGAAGCCGACTTCAATCGCAAGGGAACCTCCGCCTTCACCGGCCTCATCGGCCAATCCGTAGCCAGCTCCAAAGTCACCGTAGTCGACAACGGGACAATAGCGGGGCGCAGAGGAAGCCTCAACGTAGACGACGAAGGCTCGCCCACCCAGGAAACCGTCCTCATCGAAAACGGCATCCTCAAGGGCTATCTATCCGACAAGCTTTCCTCGCGCCTCATGGGCACGGCCAACACCGGTTCCGGCCGCCGCGAGAGCTATCAGTCCATCCCCATGCCCCGCATGACCAACACCTACATGCTCGCCGGCGATGACGACCCCGGCGACATCCTCCGCTCCGTCAAGCGTGGCCTCTACGCCGTCAACTTTGGCGGCGGCCAGGTCGACATCACCAACGGTAAATTCGTCTTCTCCGCCTCTGAAGCCTACCTAATCGAAGACGGCAAAATCACCGCCCCAGTCCGCGACGCCACCCTAATAGGCAACGGCCCCGAAGCCCTGAAGTACGTCAGCATGGTGGGCAACGACCTGAAACTGGACGAGGGCATAGGCACCTGCGGCAAAGACGGCCAGAGTGTCCCCGTGGGCGTAGGCATGCCCACCATCAAGCTGGACAAAATGACCGTGGGCGGCACCGGAAGATAATGTGGAGCGAAAAATGAACGGCAAGAAAAATCCGGCGGTCTTCACTCCCGATAACGAACCGTACCTCGGCCGTGCGCTTCTGTTCCATTTCGACCAACTTATCTGTTCCGCTATGGAGCAGAATTCTATCGTTGCACCGACATCACACAATCGGGCTCTGTCAGACAATCAAAAAATGGCCTGCCAGGTGGTTGCTCAGGCCTTAAGCATCGCACTCTCGATTCGCGAGCTGATTCGACAAGGCTATCTTTTTGGCGGCCATGTTCTTCTTCGAGCCTTGGCCGAGCGAGCAGCAATTCTGCTTTATCTCAACCTCTATCCAGCGGAGATCGATAAATGGAATCGCGGTTGGGAACACAACGAAGCACCTAGCCTCGCCAAAATGTTCGAAAAGATTCAAGCCAAACAGAAGCCAGGTTCGCCAATCCGAGGCGCCGACCTGACAGCACCGATGAATAGTCTGCTGCATGCGAAGCCCGATTCCGCCCCCTGGAATATGGTCTTGCTGAGTGACGGTGGCCTTGGTCACGCTGTGTCAAAAATCCTAGACCGCCCAGACTTGTGCGACGACCTGTGCGCAAACGCAATCCCATGGCTCGTCGTAGTTCAATGCATGATGGCAGCCTACTTTGCCGATGATCCGCTTGCAGATTCTGACGTCGGCGCCTCAATTCAGTAAGCCCCTTGTCGGGAGCCCGTTTGTCGCACCGAAGGTACACAAAGCCGTCCCGTAGGGACGACACGATCATAGCCCCGGGTGAACCCGAAGCGCAGCGAAGGGGCAACCCGGGGTTCGCCATCTCCAGTTACCTCGGCGTCCCGTAGGGCCGCCGCGAAAACCCGCTCACCCACAACTTCCCCTAGAATCAAAGCAGACAGGAGGAACCGCCATGACCTAGTTACGCAACTGCGTACTGGAGTTCGTCATGAGCCGTTCCTACCGCCGCCCCTTCGCGGCGATCACTGGGCTTGCCAGCGCCAAAAGCGACAAGCAACTCGCCCACCGCGGTGTCCGCCGCAAGCAGAATCACGCCGTCAAAATCTGCGCTGACTACGAAGATATGCTTCTTCCGCACTTTCTTGAATGTCCTTGGAACAACACGTACAGCTGGGGCCGCGACGGCGCGCAGTGCTACCACAGCCAGCCACGCGACTCAGAGGACCAATACTACTGCAAGTACTACCAGAGACTCCTCCGTAAGTGACGTGCCGGAGAGGCCCAGGTTCGGCCTCTCGGACCTGGGATAACTTTGGGATAGTCGAAAAACGCAATTGCGGCGGCCTCTCAATCTGCGCTCGACGCTTTCCTGCTACTCAAGGTCCGGAAGATCCTCGCGCGCGAGCAGGAGCCGGATGGATCGTCCCTGCCCGGGAGTCCGCTCGATGAAGCCGTTGGCTTCCAAAGTGAGAACCATCTGATGCACGGACGGCGGGCTCACGCGAAAGTATCTCTGCATGTCGGCCTCGGCCGGAGGACGGCCGTGGATTCTGCTGTAGAAATGAATGAACGCGAGATATTGCCCCTGTTTGTGGGTGAAGGGCTTTGTAGGCACAAAGGAAGTGTACTGCTTTCGATAGGCCGGATCGGCGGTGCCCCAGATTCCAGGGGGCGAGGTATTGCTAACCGCCCGCATATTCCAAGTCTTGCGCTAGTTCTTGTTCCGTATAGTGCCGCAGTATCCCGCGCCGCCCCACAAGGTCCGCGAACAGGAGTCGGGGGATTCCGGCCAGTTCAGACGCCTTTCCAAAGGGCAGTATGCCCTGGGAATAAAGAGCCACCGCAAGCTCAGCCCGCAGACGCGGCTCCATCTCCTGCTCGGGGAGCCGCAAACTGCTTGTAATGGACTCCGGTATGTCGAGATGCAGAGCCATGCAATCCACCTGATACTTCCAACTGATTCTACATCGAAAGGGCATGAGATCCGCGATGCGTCGGTCCAGACCGTTCACGCATCTATAAGCCAGTTGCCACGATCTCTTCTCGGGCAACACCCCAAGGGAGACCCCATCATGTCCAATCCATCCCAATCCCGCGTCTTCAAGCCGCATCCTCAAGACTAACCCGCACCTTCCGCCCCAGCGCCGCCGCAATATTCACCAGCGCATCCACTGAAAACCTCGCAATCCGTCCCCGCAGCAAATTATTGATCCTCGGCTGCGTAACCCCGCAACGCTTCGCCGCTTCCTTCTGCGTCCACCCATTCGTCTTGATGATCGCCTCAATCTCGTCCATCAGATCGGAGCGTACGGTCAAGTTCGCCGCCTCTTCCGGCGTATCCGCAATCGCATCCCACACATTCGCAAATTCCCGCATTTCTAATTCGCTCATCCCTCACCTCGCATCAACTGCTTGAACCGCAATTTTGCAATATCCTTATCCCGCTTGGAAGTCGCCTGCGTCTTCTTTTGAAATGCGTGAAGAACATAAACCGCGTCAGCGAACCTCGCCACGTACATCACTCTGAAAGTTCCTGATTCCTCCCAGACCCGAATCTCCTCACACCGCTGCCGACATCGGCCATTGGCTTAAAATCATCCGGCAAATCCCCTTTTTGCACCTTCAAAAGCTGCCGGCCAGCGTTTTGCCGCGCATCCTTAGAATCTGTTTAAAAACTCTCGGAGGAATCGAGGAAGGAATATGCGCGGAAAGATTTTGCGGTTAAGTTGGTCGCATGTATCCGAGCGATTTGACCGACGCACAGTGGGCTAAGCTGGA
>JBEKZG010000287.1:0-5406 GCA_049510095.1 Occallatibacter sp. | reverse complement strand
AGTCACCCCATGGAATTGTCGCCAGGTTCGACGCGTCCACCTTGATCACCGCCAGGTCGTTCAGCTTATCCACTCCAATCACTCGCGCATTCAGAATCCGCCGGTCTTTCATCGTGACCTTGATCTGTGTCGCGCCATCCACTACGTGGTCGTTCGTCACAATGTATCCGTCCGGCGAAATGATAATGCCGCTTCCCACCCCATGCTCGATCTGCGGCTGTTGGGGCATCTGAAACATAGGACCAAAGAATTGCCTCATCCCCGGAGGAAGTCCCTGCATCTGCCCATCCTGCGAGGTGGTCTCCGCTTGAGGCTTTGACGTGACGGCGACATTCACCACCGCCGGAGTTACTCGCGATGTAACCGCCTCCATCGCGTGGTCCAGCGCAGTCAGCGCTTCAACGCTCTGATCGTCCATCGCCGATGCGGCACGAACATTGCCGTGACCGACAAACAACGCCGCGCCCAAACCGAAGGCGCCGACGATCGCTGCGGGTGCGGCAAACCTCTTTGCCATTACTACTAATTGATTAGTTGTTTGAAACATGGGAAGTTCTCTCCTTGTTGAAGTTCATTTCTGTTGAAGTTGAGTTGAGTTCAACCACGCCTTCGCTCACACGCTCATGGCCAAACCTGATTCGATCTTCCTAAATACGCAAGCTAGATCCGCAAGATCAGCCACCCATCCCCTATAGGAACGGCAGCATACGAATTCCGATTAACCGGGTCCACAGCAAACACAATCTGCGGTGGCGGAGCCATGTTATTCCATTCCGTCAGCACCACCCAAGCCTGCCGATTCTTCTCCGTGTAGTGCTCCACGTACCGCGGACGCACCCTTTGCCCTACGGCTTTCGAACTTTGCGCCTTGCTCTTCACTGCTGGCTGAACCGATGGCTGCGGCATCACAGCCTTCACCAGTTCAACCGAGCCGCCCTGCAAGTTTCCAAACGTCTGCTCATTCGATTCACGCAATCCTGATTCATGCGGCAACGAAGCAGAACCCGTCTGCGCCTGCATCGCTACCTGCGACATCGGCGCAAAGCCGATCAGCTGCGGACTGCGGGCAAGCGCCATCCCACCGCCCACCACACCAACAATCAGGCCAGTGGTTACAAGCTTTGCCTGCCGGCCGCTCATCGATTCCACCGGCTGCCGCAGCAGTCTGTGTACGCGATTTACAAGCTCCGGCCTCCGCTCCCCCCACGCGCCCAGCGCAAGCGAAAGGCTGCGCCGAATCATTGAATTCTCCGCCAGCCGCGTCAAACAGATCGCGTACGCCTTCCGCGTGCCGCTCGACCGAAGAACGCGGTCGTCGCAAGCCAGTTCCCTCTCCGCGCAAAGCCGCCGCTCTGCCCAGAGCAGTGCTGGATTAAGCGGAAACAACGTCAGTCCAATCTTCTGCAACAGATTCGTCCAGTCGTCTCCGCGCCGCAGATGCTCCATCTCGTGCAAAACCACCTGCTGTAATTCTGCGGAGGTAAGCTTCTCGATAAGTCCCTCTGGAAGCAGAATGCGCGGCCGGAAAAACCCAAACACGCTTGGCCGTTCCACCTTGCCCGACACACAAAGCTCCGCCGCGCGCCGTCCGCGTTCTCCGTCTACTTCACCGTTCAGTAGCGCCCGCACGGAATCGTCCACGTCCACCGGCGTCGCTCGCACCGCCAACCTGTGCAGGCGAACCGCGCTCACAATCAACTCCACTCCGCGCCACAGAGACAATGCCGCCCATAGAGCGGCAATCGCAAGGCTCCATCCCGGCCGCAAATAAATCGAAGCAGTGTGCGTTAGGCCACTGCTGCCCAAGTTACCTCTAACCAGGCCCTCTCGAAAAGCAGGCACAAGATGCAGCAGCAACAATAGAAGAAAAACGTTCATCCACACCAGAGACCGCGCTGCCGCGGAAAGCCGTGGCAACAGCCGCAGACAAACAGCGGTGCAAACAGTCACAACCAGCCCTTCCCATATGGCCGAAACAAGCGCGCTTACCGCCACGGAAGACAAAATAGAGCTGGACTGCAACAGAGAACTTGCGTAAAAGCTCGACTCCATTTACGCCTCCTCCCCCGCATCGTCGGGTGCGCTCGCAATTGCTTCCTTCAAGCGCTTCAATTCATCCGCGCTGATCTCATCGTCGCCAAGCAGAGACAGCAGGAGCCGCTCCCGAGAATTCCCAAAGAAACGCTGCAGCACGTGCCGAACCTCCGAACGGCTAGCCTCGGCCTGTCCGATGCTCGCCCCATAAAGAAACGCTCGGCCTTCCTGCCGGTGGCTTACGTAACCCTTCGTCTCCAGAATGCGGACGGTCGTCAGAACAGAGTTGTAGGCCAGCGTTTCATCGTCGGGAATCGCGCTCACCATCTCGGCCACAGTCGATTCGCCCCGGTCCCACAGAATCCTCATTAGCCTGAGTTCTGCCTGGGTCAGCGTGATGGATCTCTTTGGCGGCATTGAAGTTGTACGCCCTCGAAGGAACTTCTCCCGTTCGTGCCTGCAACATTAGACTAGCAACTAATGATTTAGTTAGCAACTTTTTTCGGGCTGATCCCGGCTGGTCCCCGACCACCATTATCCCCGGGAAACACACTTGCACGGAAAGGACCGATCAAGAGGACTAAAGTGGAGTGGGTGGGTTTGCTGAACTCTCGCTCCCACCAACTTGAGTCGGTCGCGCAAATCAGGCGTGAGCAACTCCTGAATCTCGCATTTGGAAACAAACGGCAGCATGGGGTAGAAAATTGAACGAGTCACGTTCCATCGATTGGCCGCGCAAGTCACAACCTGAGCGGCCACGCCGCCATATACTCTTTGTACTTTTTGCCATTGCCGCAGTCATCCTGTTCGGAAGCCGCACAGCGGTGTCCTTTTGGGTCGACCTGCTGTGGTTCCGGTCGCTTGGCTTTGAGGGTGTGTTCTGGACAGCCCGCGTGCTGCAATGGGGAATCTTTGCGGCGTTTGCCGTGGTCACATTTCTCATTCTCTACGGGACTTTTTCCGCGCTTAAGCGAGCGCATGCCGTCGATCTGCCCAACAATCACACCATCTACGTCGCAGGAAATGCGGTGAACCTGCCCGTAGGACCGGCGATGCACCTTGTCGCAACCGGAATTTCTCTGCTGATTGCCTTCGTTTCCGGCGCAACGATGGGAACGCAATGGACGACGCTGGCGCTGCTCTGGTATGCGCCACACGCGGGTGGAACTGTGTCCGATCCCATCTTTGGCATGCCGCTCAACTTCTATCTCTTCGCCCTGCCCGCATGGCAATTGATTGCCGGTTGGCTGTTGACGCTGGCTGTGCTCATCTGTGGTCTTGCTCTTGTGTTCCTGCTGATTGCAGGCAGCGCTCGCGCAATCGGCGGACGCTTCACCACGCGCATCGCATTACCCTGGCGCGGGCTTTCCATTGCCATTGGATTTCTGCTCCTTGTTCTTTCGCTGCGCGAGTATCTGAGCCGTTTTGAGCTCCTGTTTGACCACCACACCGTCTTTGACGGCGTAACATACACGGACGCGCATGTTACGTTGGCAGGCATGCTGGCGGTTTCCATCGCCCTCATGATCGGCGCGCTCATCGCCTTTGCCGGCGCGGCTTTCAGGCCACAAGGGCGCTGGCTGGTTGCGGCTTTTGTTCCCGCCGTCCTTTGTTTCGTCGCGGCTGGCGTCGTCGGGTGGTATGTCAGCAGCTTCGTCGTCAAGCCGAACGAACTGGTGCGTGAGCAGCCTTACATAGCGCACAACATTGAAATGACGCGGCAGGCGTGGGGACTCGACCGCTTCGCGCAGCGCGAGTTCCCTGCGGAAACAACCGTAGGGGCAACCGATCCGGCCAACAATCAGCCAACCTTGCAGAACATACGGCTGTGGGATTTGAAAGCGCTGAAAGACACACTGCGCCAGATTCAGGAGATTCGCACCTACTACGACTTTCCTGACATCGACATCGATCGCTATGAAATCGATGGGACCATGCGCGAGGTCATGCTGGCGGCCCGCGAGCTGAACGTGGACAAGCTCCCGGAGAGCAGCCGCAACTGGATCAACGAAAAACTCATATACACACACGGCTACGGGATTACGATGAACCCGGTCAATGGATTCACGCCTGAAGGGTTGCCCACATTAATGTTGAGCAACATGCCCGTGCAGAGCACCGTGCGCAGCCTCAACATTACGCGCCCTGAGATTTATTTCGGTGAGATGACCAACACCGATGTGTACGTAAAGACCAGGCAACAGGAGTTCAATTACCCTGAGGGCGAGGCCAACAACCTCACGTCGTACGATGGCGCCGGCGGCATCGTTGTCGGTGGATTCTTTCGCCGCATCCTCCTTGCATTCGACCGCGGCGATATCGCCAAACTGCCCTTTAGCGACGATGTAAACGCGCAGAGCAAACTGCTGATGCGGCGCAATGTACGCGATCGTGTCGCGGCCCTGGCGCCGTTTCTCACCTTCGACAAAGACCCTTACATCGTGGTTGGAGACGATGGCCGTCTGTCCTGGGTCATGGACGCCTTCACCTCCTCTGACAACTATCCGTACTCAAGTCATTACGGTCTCGACGGCGATTCCATCAACTACATGCGGAACAGCGTCAAGGCTGTGGTGGATGCGTACGATGGCACCGTCACGTTTTATGTCTTCGACAACCAGGATCCCATCCTGGCAGCCTACCGCGGCATCTTCCCCGGCCTCTTCCGAGATGAATCCGCAATGCCCGGCTGGCTCCGCAAGCATGTGCGCTATCCGGAGATGTTGCTCCGGCTGCAAGCAGAAGTCTACGGACTCTATCACATGACAAATCCTGAGGTCTTTTACAACCGTGAGGATCTTTGGACAGTAGCTACCGAAACCGGAACCACGGCCAGCGGAGAACAAGGGACAATGTCAATGGTCCCGAATTTCGTGCTGATGAAATTGCCGGACGAGGCCGGCTTGGAGTTCGTCGAGATTCTGCCATTCACACCCGCCAGCCGCAACAACCTCATCGGTTGGATTGCCGCCCGCAGCGACGGAGCGCACTACGGTACGTCCGTGGTTTACAACTTTCCCAAAAGCAGACTCGTTGATGGGCCGCAACAGATTGAGGCGCGCATCGATCAGAACGCACAGCTTTCCGGGCAACTGACATTGTGGAATCAACAAGGCTCGCATGTGCAACGCGGAAGCCTGCTGGTCATTCCCTGCGGCCGCGCGCTCTTATATGCGGAGCCCATCTATCTTCAGGCCGATCGAAGTCCGATGCCGGAGTTGCGCCTCGTAGTCCTCGCGCTTCAGGATCGGCTGGCCTACGCGCCAACCTTCGAAGCAGCCTTAGCTTCTCTCTATGGATCGGAGACATCGACCCTGAGCGCCGTTGAAGCTCCGCGACCAGCAACTGAAACCGCGGGCGCTCCCAAACCAG
>JBEKZG010000286.1:0-5415 GCA_049510095.1 Occallatibacter sp. | reverse complement strand
TCGCCCGCGACCGGCATTCGCTTTCGCCGCACCGATCTCGACGGTTTTGAAATTGAGGCTGTCGGCCTCAACGTGGCACGCGTGAGTTACGCGACCAGCCTGATGAAGAAGGGCGTGCTCATTTCCACGACCGAGCACATTCTTTCCGCTTTCATCGGCATGGGGATCGACAACGCGATTGTGGAGCTGGATAACCTGGAGCTGCCCATCCTCGACGGCAGCGCCCGGCCGTTTGTGGAGATGATTCAGAAGGCCGGCATTCGCAAGCAGCGGCGCCCGCGCAAATACCTGAGAATCCGGCGCGAGCTGGAAATGCGCGAGGGCAACAAGTTTATTGCCGTGTATCCCGCCGAGACCTATTCCGTTTCCTACTCCATCAATTTTCCCCATCCGCTCATCGGCAAAGAAACTTTTCAGGTGGAACTCTCGAACGGCAACTACCTGCGGCACATTGCGGGGGCGCGCACGTTCGGTTCGCGCGAGG
This sequence comes from Occallatibacter sp., assembly GCA_049510095.1. Lineage (GTDB taxonomy): Bacteria > Acidobacteriota > Terriglobia > Terriglobales > Acidobacteriaceae > Telmatobacter. The sequence continues at coordinate 4,931 of JBEKZG010000286.1, read as the reverse complement.
ATGAGCGGGCCATGCGCAATATGGGGCTGATTCGAGGCGCGTCGCGCGAAAACTGCATTGTCCTGACCAAGGACGGCGTGGAGAACGGACCGCTGCGTTTCGCCGACGAATTCGTGCGGCACAAAGTGCTCGATCTGGTGGGCGACCTGGCTTTGCTGGGGAAGCAGATTCTGGGCAAGGTGGTGGCCGACCGCGCGGGTCATGCCATGCACACGGCGCTGGTCTCGCGCATTCTGCGCGATAAGACGCTGTGGGAGGAAGTCACCCTGGATCAGGAAGAGGCAGCGAACGTGCATCGGGCCGTGGCGCATGCTTCAGCGGGATCTGTGCTGTAGGGTGCCTTTCTGAGGAAACTGATCTAGTGCACTTTTGACCCGCTGAGTGCGGGACCGTAAACCCTCCCGGGGTGGCTCGTGCCGCAACCTGCTCCCTGAACCTGAGGTCCGGACATCCCACCTTGTTACATCAAATATTCCCATCCCAATTCAGTTGGAACGGCGAGGGTATTACGCTCGTATGAATGTACAGCGGCCAACACTCCTGGCCGGTAGGAAGAAGCCAGCATGCGACTCTCGCCTTTGTTGATCATTCATATCTGCGGCGGGAGCGCAGGGCTGTTAGCGGGAACCGTCGCGATGGCGGTGCGCAAGGGCGCACGGTGGCATCGCGTGGCCGGGCAAGTATTCGTGGGCGGCATGCTTTGCCTCGGAGCGAGCGGGGTGGCAATTGCGTACATGCGGGCTGAAACGCCCAACATCATCGCGGGTCTGTTAGCCATCTATATGGTGACGACGGCGTGGTTCGCGGGGCGGCACAAAGACGGGCGAACGGGAGCGTTCGATTGGGTGGCTCTTGTGTTTGCGTTTGGGGTCGCGGCCTACTTGTGGCCACTGGGCGTGGAGGCGCTGAACAGGCCTCACAAGATGATGAACGGAGTGCCAGCAGCTATGTCGTTCTTTCTGGGAACGGTGGTAGTGCTGGCGGCGGTGGGCGATGTGCGGATGTTGGCGCGAGGCGGAATAACCGGGGCGCAACGGATTGGTCGGCATGCGTGGCGGATGAGTTTCGGGTTGTTCATCGCTACAGGATCTTTTTTTCTAGGACAGCAGCAGGTATTTCCGGTCCGGTGGCGTGGGTCGTTAGTGCTGATGGTGCTGGGTTTGTTTCCGCTGGGACTGCTCGTGTTCTGGGTAGTGCGGGTGAGGTTTGGCAAGCAGTTCAGAGAAATGGTGAAGCAGAGGTTTGCTGTCCGCAGCCAAAGTGCATTGCCCAGTATCTGAAAGACGCGTGGTCGCTGATCGTGGGACGGGCTTCTGGTTCTTGGAAGGCGAATCGTCGGGGGCAGTCGAACGACCGGCGGTGCCGCAAAGCCAAGCGTAGCTGCTCTGGTTTACTGCTGCACGAGGAACTCCGACATGGAAGGTGCGCTGGCCGCGGCGCCGGGAGGATCGGATAATTGCAGCGCGCCCATTACTGTGCGCAGCATGCTCTGGTGCTGGTAGACCGTGGCGGAGGTTTGGGTATAGCCGGACTTGGCGGCGGGTCCCCAGAACACTGCGGCGACGTGGCCGCCGCCGTATGTGGTATCGCTGTCTGCCGCTTCATCGAAGTCGACGATGAGGATGCCGTCCCCTCCGGATGCGAATGCAGAGTAGCTGGATAAGGCGGCAACTACGTTTGTCTGTAACCAAGTGTCCGCCTGCTGAGGAGTTCCATTGTGCGCGTCGTCATCGACATTGGGAACGATGTAGGAGAAGTCGGGTAACGTGCCGCTGGCGAGGTCCGCAGCGAACTGGGTAAACGGCCAGATGCATTGATTCGCCACCTGCGGGTTATCGGCAACGTCGGAGAGCATGGCAAACGGATTATGCCGGATCAGGTACAGTCCGGTATTTCCGCCGAGATAGCCCTGAGTAATACCTTCCGCATAGATCTTGAACGAAACGCCAGACGCCAGCATGCGCCGCGCCAGATTGTCTACATTCCAGACGGTGGTGGAACTGTCATCCGTGGTCAGCAACTGTCCGGTCGTCAGCATGAAATAGTTGCCGATCGAGGGGTGGGAGTTTGCGTAATAGTTTGTCGCAAGAGCTCCATTGCTCATGAGGTTGTTGAGATTTGGCCAATCGCTGGTATTGCCTGCCACAGTTGCGTAGCTCTGGTTTTCTTCCATCACGAGGACGATGTGGTTGATCGGTACTGTTTGTAACTGCACGGTGACCGTTGCCGCACCCGAGCGCGACGTATCCTGGACGCTGGTGCCGGTCACGGTCACGGTGACGGGCGAGGCTGGCGGGGTAAAAAGCCCGCTCGCGCTGATGGTGCCTACGCTGGCAGACCACGTAACCGCGGAACTGTAGGTCCCCGTACCCTGAACCGCTGCATTGCACTGCGACGTTGCGTTTGGCACAACCGCCGAAGGCGAGCAGACCACCGAGACGGACGAGATTGAGGATGGTATTGGGGGAGGCGGGCTGCTGCTGCTGCCGGCACCACTTCCGCAGGCGGTTTCCGTAAGCAGAATCGCGCACACGATAACGGCATACAGGGGAAGAGTGTGCGCTCTCTTGCGCTTCAGATTGTGCTGCGGGTTGCGCATACAAGCATTCCGTTCAATCGGCCTACAAGCAAACCGGCCCGAGGCGATTTCCAGTTATGCCGCATTCTCTATTCAATAGGATGCGGCGCAGCCGATAAACGGACAGGTCAATAAGATGCGGCGCAGCCGATGAACGGACACGCCGCCAGAGGAACCAGGCGTATGACCCTTCAGAGAGTCCGTTCTGGCTTCCTTCGCATCGGAATCAGGGTATGGAGTCCCCTGTTTCTCGTCTGGTCAGAATTGCTCACACCGGCGACCGGGGCTGACGACTGAGGCTAATACTCAAGAGGCTGGTTGACGCGTTCGGGTCGTTCACTCAACAACATTCACTCAACCAATGGAAATGCCGATGTTTCTCCGCCGAGAATTGCCAGCCTGCGCGTAAAAACGAGCACCGAGCGTTTAGTGGTTAGTTTTGCTCAGACGCAGGCGGAATCCTGCCCTACTGTGTCTGTAGGGGTGAAATTGATGCCCTACCAGTTCGAGTGGAGGTTCTATGTTAGGTATGGGTGTGGTGGGAACAATTCTTGTGATCCTGGTGGTGGTGTGGCTGGTGCGTCGCGCTTGAAGAGAGTTTCTTAACCGCAAGATTTAGCCTCGTTGCAGTCTTCATAGGCCGGAGGTTTCCATCCGGCTCTTGATGGTTTTTGTCTACGCGTTATCCGGTCAAACGAACGGCGGCAACGAGACTCACGAGGGCCTCGGCCCGACGCGCGAGGAAGCTTGCAGACAGCCTGTATGCCTGCACGGTTTTGTCATCCTGAGCGAAGCGAAGGACCTATGCAATCTCCGCAGGTTGCATAGGTCCTTCGACTTCGCTCAGGGCAGGCGCTTCGGCCCGCAAAGAACGCGGACCTCAGGATGACAGAGCCCAGGATGACAGAGCCGCGGTGAGGCATTGCGACGTGTCGCTGTCGCCTCGACGCTCTAGGCCTGCACGTCCTTCACGTGGGTCGAGATGTACCAGGTATTGCCGAACGCATCTTTCACGGCGCCATTGCGATCGCCGTAGGGCTGGTCGGTGGGTTCGGAGATTGATGTTGCCCCCGCCGTCAGCGCTCGGCGATAAACCGCGTCGCAATCCGGAACGTACATGTAGAACATGGTCGGCATCGGCGGATATTTTCCCTGCGCCTCGGCGGAGGGCTCGCCCATTTCCACCACCGAATCGCCGACGCGAATTTCCGCGTGATGTACCACTCCATCGGGCGACGCGTATTTCGACAGCTCCTGCGCTCCAAAGGCGCGCTTCAGGAAGCTGATCACCGGCTCGGCCCGCAGCGGGTGCATGTAGACATTCACATTATTCAGGCCCTTGGGAATGTAACTTTCACCTTTATGCGTGGCGATGTACCAGATGTTGCCCGCGGGATCTTTCACGGCAGCCGAGCGCTCGCCGTATTCCTGATCGCGGGGAGCGTCGATCAGCGTTGCGCCCGCGGCCAGCGCCTTGGCGCAGACTGCGTCGGCATCTTCCACGTAGATGTGCAGCGCGTGGGTATTCGGCGTGGCATGAAATTCCTTGCCGGGAATGCCGCCACCCATCATCAGCATGGAATCTCCGATGCGGATTTCACCGTGCAATCCGCCCGCGGACCCAACGATGCGGAACGTTTCCTCGCCGCCGAATGCCTGCTTGGCGAACTCCAGCAGCGCGGGCCCGTCTTTCGCGACGAGATACGGAGTCACCGTGCGGAAGCCCGGTGGAATCGGATTCACCCGCTGCTCTGACTCTTGCCGGTGCGTCTGTCCGCCTTCAGGTCCTCTGGTTAGCCCCTTCATGCGGCGGTGCATTTCTTCCACCGACATTTCTTCCTTCACCGTAGAAATGTTCCAGGTATAGCCGAAGGGATCGACGAAGCTACCCTCGCGGCGGCCATAGAACTGGTCGCGAATCGGCCCGAGGGCTTTCATTCCCGCAGCCACGGCCCGCTTGGCGAAGGCATCCACGTCGGCCACGGAGAGCGACAACTGCACGGGCGAAGAGCCCAGCGTTTCCGCGCTAAAGCGCCCACCCTCGGGCCACTCTTCAGAGAGCAAGATCACTGAGTCACCGATCGTGATCTCGGCGTGGGGAATGCTTTCTCCGGTATCGAAGCGCATGGTTTCCTTTGCGCCAAAGGCTTGCGTGTAAAATTCGATCGCCTTAGCCGCATCCTTAAAAGTTAATCTTGGGGTAGCGACGGTGCGTACGGCGGTTATGGGTTCAGCAACGGTGCTCATATTGTTTCTCCCTTCAAGTTCGGATTTGAGTCGTGCCTTGAAATCGGCGTGCGGCAGGTCGCGCAATGCGGCGGCGACGCGCACCAGCGGCTCGATTGCGGCCTCG
>JBEKZG010000285.1:0-5472 GCA_049510095.1 Occallatibacter sp. | reverse complement strand
CCGGAAAATAACCAGATCCGAACATGTTGATGGAGCCGGTGCCCGCGCTGCCGCCAGGGATGGAAGAGGGGCCGAAAGGCTGGACGTTGTCACCCCAGTTCTTCTCGCGGATGACACCGAGAGTCTGCGTGGTGCTGAGACGGGAACTCACGATGAAAGTGTTGGTGATGGAGGCTACCTGCGAGCCGGAGTCCAGGTGCTCGTCAAAGCCGGGCACGCTGGAGTAGGAGTAAGGGGCGATGGTGGGGTCGTGCTGGTAAAAGTACTTGAGCGCGAGGTTATCCTTCTTCGTGGCGTTCCAGTCGAGATCGGCTACGGCGATATCGGCGTCGAAGCGTCCGGTGCCGGGGATGAAGGCGTTGTCGAGATGGGAGATGGTGGGCGCAGCACCGTTGAGTGCATCGTTGGGGATGAGCCACTTGCCTGGCTCGCCCGGAAGAGCCGGGGAGTTAAAAAGGATGAGGGCTAGCGGATCGATTTGCGCGGATGTTACTGGGTTATCGATGTAGGTGTTGGCGCCGAATGAGTTGTTGCTGACATTCGCAATGCCATTCGCGGACCGGTCGTCGGTGAGGCCGATAGGTACGTCGAGGAATGAGTCACCGAGTTCGGCATCGGAGACGTGGAGGTGTTGATAGCCGAGAAAGAAAAAAAGCCTATCCTTGATGATTGGACCGCCCGCAGTGCCTCCCGCAATGTAGCGGTGCAGCTGCGGCACCTTGTCGTTTGCCGGGACGTCGGGATCCTGATTGAAGAAGAACGGCGCGGCGTTGATCCAGTTGGTGCCGCGGTGGGCGTACGCGGTGCCGTGAAAAACATTGGTGCCGGAGGCGGTACTGAGATCGATGTGGGCGCCGGATGTGGAGCCCTGCTGCGCGTCATACATTGAGGCATTGACGCGGACTTCGGCGATGGTTTCAGGAGCGGGAGTGGGGATGGCGTTGCCGATGGAGAGGTAAATGGAAGCCGCGGATTGAATGACGCCGCCGCCGCCGCCGGGGCTGGTTTGAACACCGGTGGAGTTGATGACGCGGGCTGAGGACACCTGGCTGGTGCTCTTGCCGTTGAACAGGTTGCTTGCGTCAACGCCATTCAACAAAAACGAATTGGATGTATCGCGCTGCCCGTTGGCCCAGATGGGCTCGTTGCCGAGGCCTGAATTCGCGCCAGTGCCACCGCTTAGCTCGGCCGATACGCCGGTGGATTGGGTAGCGAGTCCGGTAAAGCTGCCGGTCGGGAGCGGCACGGACTCAATTTCCGCGCTTTCCATGATATAGCCGTTGGTAGTATCCGCCGCGTTCATCATGGGAGCGGCTTCGACCTCAACGGTGGTTGTGGTCTGGCCAACCTTGAGGGAAGCGTTGACGGTGGCGGTGCGGTTGGCCTGCACGGTGATGTGCTGCGTCTTCTGCACATCGAACCCATCCGCCGTATAAGTTAGCGTGTATGTGCCGATGGGAAGATTAACAAACGAGTAGACGCCTGAGCCGTTGGTCTGCGCTGTGCGCGTTAGGGCGGTCTGTTCGTCCACTACCGTGACCCTGGCGTTGGGAATCACTCCACCGGACACATCGCTAACCTCGCCGGTGATGCCGCCGAGCGTCTGCTGTGCCAACAAGGAAGAACAACACAGCGCAGTGACTGCCGCAACAGCAAGCAGCCTGAGAAGCAGGGAAGAGATTTTACGCATGAAATACCTCAAGTGGCAGGCCTCGAAAATAGGGTTTTCCCCATAGGTTCTTTGATATGTCAAAAGACGCCGAACAATGATGCGCCTTGAGCCGTTCAAAAAACAGAAAACACAATGGCTTAGGAGATTAGCTCGTTATCGGTCTGGTAAGGCCGTTTTTGAACTACGGGGTGTGGATAGAATAGCGATTATTACATAAAGTTCATCTAAAGATTCGCCCATTTTGAGTTGCGAAGTTCAAGCCGAATGTGGTGATGACGGAGGCAAGAGGGAGATGTGAGCCTGCACAATTCGCCAGCCTTCGGACAGGCGCACCCAGACCTGACTTTGTCTGCCCCGAACCGTTGCGGCAGCGCCGGCGCGCTCGAATTCCAGCGTAATACTGGCAAAATCACGGCCGAAAGTGACGATGTCAAGACGGGTGATTGTGCGCGCAAGATTTAATGCGGGGCGGCTTTTACGATACGCGGCAAGCTCTTCGGGGCCGTAGAGGTTCTCCGTTGCTCCAAATCGCATTACGTGGGGGCCAGCCCAAAACATTTCCACCAGGATTTCCACATTGTTGGTCACAAGCGCATGTTCATAGCGCGGATAGAGAGAGCGCAGCTCGGCCACGACCTCGGGGTCGTTGATGGTCATTGGCGTATTCATCGGGTTGCGTATAACTCTCTGTCAGGGAGGATCTGTTTGGCCAGGGCGGCGCTTACGGTGTAGACGGGCTCATTGACCACCTGGCTGAGACGGAGTTTGAGGGCCACCGAACAGAGAATGTATGCGTGAATTTCCGAGAACCCCCAGCAACTGACGAGGAGATCGATCATCCGGCTGGTGGCGGCGCCGGCGGTGCAGGCAAGATCGGTTCCGGTCTCGACAATTACCCAGGAATCAGCGGCGGAATCGGGCGCGGCTGCATCGCTGGATTCGACGATGGGGCCGGCAAGCGGATGATGTTTGTGCAGGTGGAAGCGCAAAGTCACGTCAAGCGGGCACTCGATGCCGTTGATGCAGACCTCGCCGTCCCCCTGCGCCGCGTGGCCATCGCCGCAGCTGAACAATGCGCCATGATTGAAAACCGGCAAGTAAAGGCGCGAGCCGGCGCAGAGCTCCCGTACATCGAGATTGCCACCGAAGGGACCGGGCGGGCGTGTTCGGAATGAGCCATCTTCAGGACGGGCTACCCCCATGACACCCAGGAACGGACGCAAAGGAACAACTGCGGGGGCAAGCGAATTGGTGGTCTCTCCGTGAAGCTGCCAATGGAAGAGATACGGCTCGCGAAAGCGGTCTTTGAGGAAGCCCAGACCTTCAATCACGCTGGACCAACCCCAATCGGCGTGGCGGGTGGCGAGGATATCGATCTGGAGCACGTCGCCGGGTTCGGCTCCCTCAATCCAGACGGGACCGGTAAGGGCGTGAATGCGTGTGCGGTCGATGGACAGGTATTCCGAGGTGGTCATGCCGGGCCGCACCTGGCCGCCGCTGGCGTCGATACACTCGAAGGCGACCTCGTCACCTGGATGGATGTGGAGGCGCGGGGGAAGCGAACGGTCCCAGACCGAGTGGGTAGGTTCGGCGGAGAGCGTGTGCCCGGTCATGATTCGGTGACCCTCACGGTCATTTGTAACTCAACAAGGGCATTGCGCGGCAAGGCGCTGACGCCCAGGGCAGCGCGGACGTGGCGGCCTGCTTCGCCAAATATGCGCACCAGCAGATCGGACGCGCCGTTGACGACGGCGGGTGAGTCAGAGAAACCGGGTGCGGCGTTTACATAACCATTGACGGTTAATACTTCGGCGACATGATTGAGAGAGCCGAGTTCGCGTTGGAGGACAGCAAGCTGAGTGAGGACGCAGGCTGCTGCCGCGGCGTATCCGTCCTCGATGGAACGGTCGACTCCGGCCGTTCCGGTGATGACGCCATTGGGGCCTGTGGAGATGACGCCCGAGAGATAAAGGATGGAGCCGGCGCGCTTGGCGGAGACGTAATTGCCGCCCGGAGCGGGCCATTCAGGGAGGGTGAGGCCGAGGGCGGCGAGGCTTTCGTCGGGGGTGGGAAGCTGCGTCATTTGCTTCTGAATGTAGCACGCGGGGAACGGAATTTTCTTGAGGATTTGGATGGGGTCACGCTAGCATGAGCCATGATCGTTCGCTCAGCGAAGTTATTGCTGATATTCGGGATTGCTCTCTACTATTCGCTGGTTGTATTCAACAATCTCACTGATTTCGATTCGAACTATCGGTTTGTCCGTCATGTGCTGATGATGGACACGACGTTTCCCGGCAACCACGGCCTTTGGCGCGCGCTGCGGTGGCCGTGGTTGCATCTTGCTTTTTACGGCGGCATTATTTTGTGGGAGATTGCCACGACTGTTCTGTTGTGGTGGAGTTTGGTGCGGCTGATGCGCGCGCGACAATTGCCGGCAGGCGCCTTCAACGCGGCCAAAGGAGTGGCTGTGTTGGCGCTCGCGCTATCGATGTCGATGTGGCTGGTGGCATTTCTCGATGTGGGCGGGGAGTGGTTTCTGATGTGGCAGTCGCACACATGGAATGGTCAGGACGCGGCGTTCCGAATGTTCGCGGTGGCAGGGCTGGTGCTGCTGATCCTGTTGCAACCGGACGTGGAAGGGCAGCCGTGAAGACATCTGTTGCGGCGATTGTTTTGGCTGCGGGTGCAAGCCGCCGGCTGGGTCAACCCAAGCAACTGCTTACCTTCAAAGGCGAAACGCTGCTGGCGCGCTCGATCCGGTTGGCGAATGAGGCTGGCGCCGGTCCGGTGCTGGTTGTGCTCGGCGCTCATCGCGAGAGGATTCGCGCAGCCGTTTCACTCGACGATATGGGGATTGCTATCAATGAAGAATGGGAACAGGGGATTGCGAGTTCGATTCATGCGGGGTTGAACAGACTGGGAGCAATTGCGGATGACGCGCAAGGTGTTTTGATTCTGAGTTGCGACCAACCGCGGCTTACTGCTGAGCATATGCGGCAATTGATCGATAGCTTCTATTCGCAGGCGGAGCCTTGCATCGTGGCTTCGGCGTACGCGGGCGTGCTGGGCATTCCGGCGGTGTTTCCACGGATTGCGTTCTCGCATCTACTGGCGCTCAGCGGAGACAAGGGGGCACGGGCCTTGCTGATGCAGCCGCCGTGCCGCTTGATCCCGCTGCCTTTTGAAGGGGGCGAGATCGATATCGATCGGCCTGGCGATTTGCGGGAGCTTGAATAGTTACAGTTGAGTCTTAGCGTTCGATAGTGGCTTCGATGTAGCCGTGCGGCTCATCGATGGGAACGAAGATGTGGTTGGGATTGTCCTGGCCAAAGGGGCTCAGGTCAGCCAGCAAATGATGCAGGTTGGGCATGGTGAGGGTGATGCGCGCTATCTCCGGTGCCGCCGCGAGCGCTGCTCTGCCCATGTCGAAAAGCGTATGCTGCACGCTCATGCTGTCGTGAGCGGCAAACTCCTTGAGCAGTGCTTGAATGACGACTGGCCGCACATGCTCGGGATGCGGCGCGCCCTCGGCATACTCCCAAGTTACTGTGGCACGGGTGCCTAAGATGCGATCGGTAGCAGGCTTGAGGGTGGTCAGCTTGTCTTTGATGTAACCGGTGAAGGCGGACTTGGTGGTCTTGAGGATCGTTAAACCGTCGATGCCCGATTTAATTGACCACTCGCGGCCCCGATCGCGGACGGCACGCACAGTGTTGAGCTCAGGTCCGCCAAGCTTGAATGTCGTGGATTCGGGTGCGCCCTCGATAACAAGTCGCTCCCAGGCCTTCTCTTCAATT
>JBEKZG010000284.1:0-5505 GCA_049510095.1 Occallatibacter sp. | reverse complement strand
TACCTGGGCGCGGGACTGGTCCTTGCCGGAGCCGCGCTCTTCTACAGGTCGACGCCCCTTCTGACTTACGTTGCCTTATTCCTCTTGGCCACATATCTCTTCGTGTTGGGATATGAGGAACCTACGCTGACACGGAATTTTGGACAGGAGTACGAAGCATACTGCCATCGCGTCAGGCGGTGGTTACCGAGGGTGTGAGGCTTGCCGGACGTGCGCCGTAAATGACCTCTTCGGCTGTGACGCTTGCGAAAGTGCCACAGCCGTCCACAATCCTCAAATTGACGGCCCTACCATGCGGGCATGAAGGATTTGCGGATCGTACTCTTGGTCTTCGCGGCCCTGATGGCCATCTCCAGGCTGGAAGCGCAGGCTTTGGATTGGGAGGCCGTCGAGAAGCTCTCACCGCGCAATTGGATTTTGGTCGAAACCCAAAAGCGGACTCAATGCGAATTTGAGAAGGCCACAAGCGACAAGTTATTCTGCCACATCACTCCCGAAGATTGGCTTTCGGGATTCTCAAGAAGATTTGCAGAGAAGAGGCGGGTGAATCTGGTGTTCCGCCGCGAGGACATTCGCGAAGTGCGCGTGGTGCCCTTCGACGATTCACGCGGGCCTCTTTCTCTTTTATTGGCGGCGGAGGCTGGCGGAGGGCTGGATTCCACCCATCAGCCCACCAGCTTTGCCGGCATCAAGGTCGGTGGTCCATTCTCCCTGGACCTGCAATACGATCGTATCCAGGCGCACAGTGGTTTCTCCTCAGAGGGCTCGGCGGTAATTCCGCTGTTCAGAATTCCACCCTTCCAACTGGATAGAGAAATCAAGTTCGTCAAGGTTTACGCCGAACCCGGATTGGGCTATAGGGCTGGAGGTGGTCCATTCGGAGGCTACAGCAGCGCGAAGGTATTGGCCGTGCTTCTAACGGACACGTGGTCCGAAAACTGGGTAGCGCCGTACGTTGAGTTCCAGCGCCGCTTTCCCTTCGACTCACCGCTCCAGGGTGACAACCGCCTTGCGTTTGGCTCGATGGCCGCATTCTGCGCGCACTGCGGAATCGACTAACCCCAGCTACGTTCCGGGCGAGAAAAAGTCTTCAAGCCCGGCGCGGCGGGCGTGAGCGGCCATCGCGGCTTGAATCTCCAGCGCCAGGGCCAGCGCATTGCGTCCCTGGCGCGCAGTGACGCGTGGTTCGCGGCGAGTGCGGACTGCATCCAGAAACGATTCGATCTCCAACCGCAGCGGCTCGCCGGGTGTAACTGACGGCTTGGCAAAGGAAAGACCGGGCGCCGGACCCGTGGGTGCAGTGAACTGGGCGAGCATCTGCGCGACCACAGCCGGATCGATCTTTGCCATGGTGGCAAACTGCGCGATCATGGCAGGGTCAACCTTTGCGAGGTCGATTTTTCCCGACGCAATTCCCTCTGCGATCCCCGGTGGCAGCAACGCCGCAATTTGCGGAGGCAGCGAAGCCATTCGTTCCGCCGGTGTGGCCTTGTTCCCGTCCGCATCCATCCGGATCACCAGCAGATCCTGCCGCGCGTAGTCGATGGAGACATACTGGCGGGGCTCAAAGAAGCGCAGCTTGCGGACGCGCTCGGTGGAGACGCGCGAGGCTGTGAAGTTGGCCACGCAGCCGGATTCGAATTCGACGCGCACGTTGGCGATATCGACCTTGGGCGAGAGGATCGGCAATCCGACGGCGCGCACCTCGCGCACGGGCGAATCAGCGAAGGTGAGCACAATATCCAGATCGTGAATCATCAGATCCAGGACCACATCCACATCCAGCGAACGCGGTGTGAAGATGGAGAGCCGGTGCGCCTCAAAAAACATAGGGCGGCGCAGATTGGGTTCAATGGCCAAGACCGCGGGATTGAAACGCTCCAGGTGGCCGGGCTGCAGGATGCGGTGTCTCTTGATTCCAAGATCGATCAGGTCGTCGGCGTCAGAAAGGTTCGCGGCCAAGGGCTTTTCGACCAGCAGATCCATTCCGGCGTCGAGGAGCACGGAAGCGGCCGCGTGGTGATGGACGGTGGGGACAGCGACTGTAGCCGCGTCAATTTTGAGATTGGCGGAGAGCAATTCCTCGACGGTCGAGAAGACAGGAATTGCGTATTTGGCCGCGGCATCGGCGGCGCGGGTAGAGTCCGGCTCGACGGCTGCAACCAGGGCGACTCCCAGCCCCGCCGTTTCCAGATCACGGTAGACACGGAGATGGTTGCGGCCAAATGCGCCGGCTCCGGCAACGGCAACACGGAGAATGGGTTCGCCCGCTATTTTGCCGCCCCTGAGTCAGACCCATTGCCTTCAACAGCTTGGAGGCAGCGGCCATAGAGATCGAGCAACTGGGTCACGTGCTCTTCCGGCTTGGTTCCGGCAGCGCCGCTGAATCCTGTGGAGGGCGCGACCGGACGGCCGACGCCTGCGGTTGCGGCCACAAACTTGAGCAAATCAAGAGCGATGTCTTCATTGCGGCGGGCGCCAAGGCCCGCGCCGTTAAGAACGTCCATACTGAATAGTCTCCATTGGGATGCTAGCAGATTGAGGGTTTGCCGCTCACGTTCTGGTGGTTCCTAAATCTGCGTCGACGTAAAGGCCTCGGATAGCATTGCCATGACGGATAAGTAGCCAGGTAACCTTCATTTTGACGTATTGATGGCGATTTTTTGTCATTCTCAACGCCAATTAGCGCCAAAATCGCTCAAATGCGGCAGTGGCCTTCGACGCGCCTTTCAGGCATTGCCACCCTCGAGCAGGCCCGGGACGAACCACGGAATCACAGTCACCTGTAGAGCAGAACTTTCTCTCTTTCCACATCAAACCCATCCAGCGCCGAACGCCAACCCTCGGCAATTCGTTGTGGGTCGCGTCCGGCTACCAGGTTATCGAGTACGGTCTGGTTCGCCAGATTGCTATTCATCTTCTCCCACTGGAATTTCTCAGGATACAAGCGATGAAGGGCCGAGGCGATCTCCACACCCAATTCCGGCGCATCCAGAACGTTGCTATCGGTGACCAACACGCGGTCGCCATGGCAGAGTTCACCTGCGTAGGGATAGGGCTTCTGCGGAGAGAAATCGACCGCGAGGAAGCGGACTCCGGGGAGGAAACGGCGATTAAGGAACCGGGCGAGCGCGCGGCCTTCGGTCCATGGCGCGCCAAAGATCTCAAACGGCGTGTCAGTGCCGCGCCCGACAGAGATGTTGGTCGACTCAATAAGACCGAGCGCCGGATAGAGAGTGGCTTCTTCCAGGTCGCGCAGGTTCGGCGAAGGATTGATCCATGTGAGGCCGGTGGAATCGAACCAGTCGCCACGCTGCCAGCCCTGCATGGCAACCACGGTAAGCGGCGCGTTGAGGGGACGCTGCTGATTGAAGAAGCGCGCGAGTTCGCCGAGAGTCATGCCGTGGCGAACGGGGACGGGCATGTAGTCGACATAGCTCTGCTTGCCCGCATCGGAGAGCGGGCCCTGCACCATTGCGCCATTGATCGGATTGGGGCGGTCAAGGACGACGATTTCCGTGCCCGTTTGCGCTGCCGCCTCAAGAAAGTATCCAACGATAGTTTCATAGGTGTAGAAGCGTACGCCGGCGTCCTGGAGATCGATGACAACAGCATCGACGGCGCTCATGGTCTTTGGCGATGGCCGCCGTTGAGCATCGGTTGCGCCATAGAGGCTGACGATGGGGAGGCCCGTGGCGGCGTCGGTGGTGTCGGGCACGCCGGCTGGTCGTAGGAACCGCTGATGCCGTGTTCGGGGCTGAAAAGAGTGGTGAGCGCAAGCGCTGGGACGGCTTGCTGTGCATCGTGAAAGAGCACATCGATGGTTCTGCGGCCTTGCCGATCCACGCCGGTCTGGTTGGTCAGCAGGGCAAGGCGAAGTTTTCCGTTGTGGCGGTGAGCCGGATCCGCCAGCTCGGCGAAATGATCGGCCTCAAGAACATCGATGCCGGTTCTAACATCGCCATTGCGATTCGTCCATCGGCGCATGCCCGCAGGCGTCTCGTTGTAGCCGGTGATTTTTGCGGCGAGTGCCCCATCGTCCGCATGAATGCCGAGCGCCACGGCAGCGGCGTCCGCAACTTTGCCGCGCAGTGCGACGATGTTTTTTGGGCCTTTGGGATGAACGGAATTCGCAAGCAGCACGACATAAGAATCGCTGGCTTGATCGATCCACAACGATATACCCGTGAAGCCGGTGTGTCCGAAGGAACCAACCGGAAAGAGCATGCCGCGATTGCCGGAGTAGGGAGAATCGATGTCCCAGCCAAAGCCGCGCGCGGTTCCGGTGGACGGCTGCTCGGGGGCGACCATCTTTTGAAGAACGGTTTGAGAAAGTGGGAATTTGCTGGGGCGGCCGGCGAGGCGGTCCAGGAGGCTCTGTGCGTAGACGGCCATGTCATCGGCGGTGCTGAACAGGCCGGCGTGTCCTGCAACTCCGCCCATGCGGCGCGAGGTTGGGTCGTGCACAACGCCGCGCAGCATGACGTCGCTGTCATATTGCGTGGGAGCGATCCGCGGTATCCATGACGCGGGCGGCAGAAAACGCGTATGCGTAAGTCCGAGAGACCTAATGATGAAACGCTGCGCGTATTCGTCTAGCGTTAAGCCGGAGATCTTTTCGACCAATGCACCGAGGACGATGTAATTGATGTCGCTGTAAACGAATTGGACATCGGCTGGATGCGCCGGCTCAACAGCGAATGCTCGCCGGTATCCTTCCTCTTTCCCCTCCCATGGATCGGTGAAGGCGAGATCGGGCGGCAGGCCGCTATAGTGGGTCAGCAGTTGCCGGATGGTGATGTCCTGTTTGCCATTGACGGCGAATGCAGGCAGATATTCCGACACTGGATCGTTGGGACCGATCTTGCCTTGTTCGTAGAGCTGCATCACCGCGGTTGCAGTTATCAGCGGCTTGGTGATGGACGCCATGTCGAAGATAGTATCGAGAGTCATCGGCTCTTGCGTGGGTTCCAGCGAGCGCGATCCGTAGCATTGGCGATAAGCAATTTTGCCATTGTGACCGACGACAACGACCGCTCCTGGGAGCTGATGGTTCGCGACGGCGTCGTTGAGAATGCGATCGATTGCGGCAAAGGGGGACTGGGCTGCGGCTTGATGGGCGCAGAAAAGCAGCAACAAGAAGATCGCGACCGTAAGCAGAATTCTGCGCATGCTAGATCCTAATCCTCTCGTTGGCATGTCCGAACGCCTAATGCGGCTGCCATTTTCAATGAGCGATTGTTGGAATGCCGATTTCCTCGGGCGCGGGAAGCGTGCGATTGTTGTTCCACTGTTGGCGCGCGGCGACGATTTTTCCGCTGCGGGCAATCCACAACTGAATCGCGGCATCGTAACGCGCAGTCACATTCTCGAGCCAGTAAGGGCGATTTTCGGTGAGCCAGACCGCGCTGAAGCGCGAGCGCAGGTAACTGTACCCGTCGCGGAGATCTTCGCAGCGGCCATTGGCTCCGGACAATACGTAGAGGTCATGAGGGACGTGGCGGG
>JBEKZG010000283.1:0-5510 GCA_049510095.1 Occallatibacter sp. | reverse complement strand
TTTTTCCCCAGAAAAATGCTTCGATTTCGACACCCTTCAGGGAAATTCTAGTGCAACAAACGCCGCTTTTCATCTGGATTTATAGGTGTTTTGTCGGTTTTTCAGGATCGACTAAGTAGCTGCGAGGCTTACCGGTGTCCACCACCACCGTGTCCACCGCCGCCACCTGCATGACCCGCGAAGCCGCCGCCGGCGTGTGCGCCGCCGCTAAACCCAGCGTGACCTGCCGGGGCTGCACCACGCGCTCCGCCAGCGTAACCGCGTGCGCCGCCGGCATAACCACCGCGGCCATATCCGTATCCGCCGCGTCCGTAACCGTAGCCACCACGACCCCAACCGTATCCGCCGCGACCCCAGCCATGACCCCAGCCCCAGCCGTACCACGGCCCGACGCCGAGGAAAATGCCGCCGCTAAACCATCCTGGCCCGTAGTAGCCATAAGGGGCGCAAGCGTAGGGATAGTAAGAGTAGTAGCCCCACTCGCAAGCTGGGGGACCGTAGACGACAGGAGCCTCAACGACCGCGGGGCCGATGCCAACCCCGACCACAACCCCTGCATGAGCAGCCGGCGCCGCCACAAAGGGCAATGCCAGAATCAACGTAAACAGAACTAGGCGCATGTGCTTCATATAACCCTCCCTGTGCTGCCCTGTCCTGCCTATCCGGACCTGGGATGCGGAGTCATCCTCCGACCTCAGCACCTGCCGGTTTCGGACTTTTCCGGTCCGTCCGGCTTCTGCTAATTAGAACAACAATTCCGCCATAAAGTTGCGGTGTTTCTGAAAGAATCGTTCAACGCGCGGGAAAGATCAAGGCCCTTCTTCGATATACGGTTAGAGCGACCCCCCGAAGCCCTGAAAATAAGTACGCGTCGAGGGTGGAGCACCCCGTCTATTCCAAGCGTAAAAGACTCAAAAAGCGGCCCCTCCGGTTGGGAGAGGCCGCATGGAACAGGTAATCAGGCAGAAGGATTACCTGCGGAAACGTTCGGGTCGGTGAGCAAAACGGTGGTCGAAAACCGGACCCCGGTCATAGCCAAACCGCACCACCGGGCCAACGCCGTGGACGCCGGCAAAATTCCAACGCCCCGGAACCCAATAGCCATTCGCGTAATAGCCGGCTACCCAGACGTATCCCGCACCGGGGCAAGGAGGAACGTAGGCCACCGGTCCGCGCGCATAGATTCCAAATTCAGCTGCCTGAGCAGCAGTTGCTCCCAGGCCCAACGTGCCAGCCAACATTGCCGCACCCAACATCCAATTCCGCATGCTCCGCATAACCCCTCCATCCAGCCGGCCTGTTCGGAGATCGGGGGCCGGCCCGGCGTCTTCCGGCTTGAGGCTTGGTTCCCGCCGCCTCTCCGGACTTGCCGGTTATGTTCTGTGCAAACACCGCGCTATCAAAAGGTTGCGGCCGGTACCGAAAATAAACTTCCGCAACTTTTCTTTGCTTTCCGTGTACCAAGCCACGCGGTTTGGCCGTATCTTTTCGAGCGGCCATACCGTCTGCTTTGATAAGGTCAAGCTCTTCTCAGAACGTCTACTTTACGATTGACGGGACTACGATCTGCCTGACTTTTTTGCCCTGCCGAATTGACACAACCGCGCCGGCGAAGATGAGGTGATCGGAGAGGAATTGCTCCATTGCTGCGAACATCGCCTGCGCATCCTCACCGTAGAGGATGAGAGTGATGCTCTCTGGAGTCACGACGCGGTTGGCGGAGTCGCCGAGTTTTGCTCCGGAAAGAATCGCGAACAGCTGTTCAAGCAGAGCCTCTGCATCGCGTGTGCTGTATTTGCTTCCGGGCTGCGGGCCGAAAGCCACCTCTATAAGCACCGCTCCGGCTGGTTCCGCAGTCAACGTGCTCAAGTCCACACTGGCACGGGGAAAGGCTTTCATTGCTTTCCTCGCGCTTGCCATCCTGGCTTGCGCTTCGGCTGCGTCCTCAGTTCTGCCCAGATTCTTAAGAGAAGTGATTTCGTATCCGAGGTTTTCGATAATCAAGTCATAGTCTGGATTTGGCTGCTTCTGGCGTTCCGCATAGCTTCTTCGCAACCATTCCACAGCTTCGGCATGATTCCCAGCTTCTTGCAGGATTTTGCCCTTGGACCCGTACGCAGATGCGATCTTGGGAGTGTTCTCCGATTCGAGCATTTCGATCGCCCGATCGATGAGCCGTAACGCCTCCCCAAAATCGCGCGTACGCCGGTGGCAATTTGCGATGTTGTTCAGGAGCGACGCGACTCGGATCGGCGAAGTGCCGGGTGATTTTTCCCGGACCTCCAATGCATTCTGGTAGTAGTTCAACGCTTCAGAGTTGCGCCCTTGTTCAGAGCAGAGGACGCCGAGGTTGACCCACGCAGCTGTGGCTGATTCCAAATGAGCTTTTGCCATGTAGAAATTGGCCGCCTCTTTATAGAGTTCTTCAGCTTCACCGGGGGAACTCTTTCGTAGCGCGTTGCCCAAACCGATGAGAACGTCGGTGAGACTAGGCTCCTGAGGATAGTTGCGAAGGATTTTCAACGCAGCTCGCATTGGGATGGCCGCTTGATCCTTCAAGCCACAATATGAGTAGCAATGACCCTCGCGAATAAGCATGGCCGCGACTTCGATGGGGTCGTTCGTTTCCAGCCTTTGTTGAACCGCCCTCTCGCAGAAAGGAATTGCTCGCCGGTATTCGCGCAGGTCCACGAGCAACGTCGACATCAGGCTGGTAAAATTCTTCTTTTGCGGGAGATCGGCCCTCAATACACGGTCTACGAGCGCCATCGCCTCTTTGCGCTCCTTAGCAGCATCATCCGGCCGGTCCTCTTTCTCGCGAAGGAGAGTGAGTGAACAACGTCCGAGAGCGCGAAACGCGTCTGCTTCGCCGGCTGGCAGTTCGTCCGTCAGTCGAAGAGCAATCTCAATCAGCTTGTTGGCTGTAGGAAAATTTCCGCGATGTTTTGCCTCGATTCCTCGGGAAAGAAAGGCAAATACCTTTGCTTCAAGCGGGACTTCATGGGCGGCTGTCATTTGACATTCATCGAGATTCAGATGCTTTGTGGCTTGGAATTGAAGTTAGCACACTCAGCCAGTATCGATTGATCGGGAACCACGCAGCGATTTTTGCGTTTCGCGTTTGCAGCTTAATTCGCGGAAACGCGCACAATCGATTCATGCCCCTCCAAACACCACAAATCCCTCCTTCCCTTCAACTCGCCTTGGAGCAGCCGGTCCGTACCCCCAAAATAGGTACCCCACCCCCCCCTGTTTTTTCAGCAAGTACCTGAAAGTAAACAGGTTACGTAAAATGGAAGATTGCAACCAACAGAAAATAAACAACTTACGAATACAAGCAAAAATTACACACCGCCAAAACAAAGGACTTACGATCAGCACTCCGTCGAGTCTCCCCGGTTATGAACGGAAAAACAGCGGTTTTTGCGCCCAGACGAAGCCGTTCTATCAGCCAATGCCCTCTCGTCGGCCGTTCCTGCGATCGCCCTGTTCTGGAACCTTGTCTCCGCGCTCTCGCACTGACCCGAGTGTTAACCTTGAGTTTTCTCCCTAATGTTCACAACCTCCCAGCACGCGCATTTTATCGGTATCGGCGGCATCGGCATGAGCGGCATTGCCGAAATCCTGCTCAATATGGGAATGAAGGTCTCCGGCTCGGACCTGCGCCGCAGCCCGGTAACGGATCGACTGTCGCAACTTGGCGCCACCGTTTATCAAGGGCACAAGGCCGAGAATGTTGCCGGAGCGACAGTGGTGGTGACCAGTTCCGCGGTTTCGGCCAGCAACCCTGAAGTGCTTGAGGCGCACGCGCGCAAGATTCCGGTGATTCAGCGAGCGGAGATGCTTGCCGAGCTGATGCGCCTTAAATACTCCATCGCCGTGGCCGGGATGCATGGCAAGACCACGACTACGTCGATGGTGGCTTCAGTGCTGACCGCTGGTGGTCTGGACCCCACTGTGGTGGTTGGCGGCCGGGTGGACGCGCTGGGCTCAAACGCGCGGCTGGGAAGCACTCAATATCTGGTGGCCGAGGCCGACGAAAGCGACCGCTCTTTTCTGAAACTCTCGCCCATCCGGGCCGTGATCACCAACCTGGACCGGGAGCACATGGACTGCTACCGGGACATGGCCGATGTTGAACGCGCGTTTCTTGAGTTTATGGACAAGGTGCCGTTCTACGGAGCGGTGACG
The DNA here is from genome assembly GCA_049510095.1 of Occallatibacter sp. Lineage (GTDB taxonomy): Bacteria > Acidobacteriota > Terriglobia > Terriglobales > Acidobacteriaceae > Telmatobacter. The sequence goes on along the minus strand of JBEKZG010000283.1, from coordinate 1,319 downwards.
GCGTGCCTCGACAATCCGCAATTGGCCGCAATATTGCCACGGGCACGACGCCGCGTCTTCACCTATGGAGTTGCCGCCGATGCGGACTTTCGCCTGGAATTTCTCGCGGCGAGCCCTTCTTCGCTGGGTGAAACGCGTTTCGCCCGCTTCCAGGTCCACACTGCTACCGGCGCTCTAGGGCCATTCGAACTGCATGTGCCTGGACGCCACAACGTGCTGAACGCCACGGCTGCCATCGCGGTGGCTCGACAGCTCGAAATACCCGAGGAAAAGATTGCCGAAGGGCTCAGTCATTTTCGCGGCGTCGATCGGCGCTTTCAGCGGCGGGGGCAGGTCCGTGGAGTCACCGTGGTGGATGACTACGGCCACCACCCCACGGAGATCCGCGCCACGCTGGCTGCAGCAAGCGAGTGCGGCCACAAGCATATTCATGTGATCTTCCAGCCGCACCGGTATACGCGCACCAAAGACCTGATGGACGAATTCAGCGGCGCCTTTGCCGACGCGGATACAGTCATTGTTCTGCCCATCTACGCGGCCAGCGAGGAGCCCATCCCGGGAATTACAGCGGAGCACTTGGCCGAGAAGATTCAGGGACCGAGTGTTCGATTCGCGCCGGACTTTGCCGCCGCGGTCAATGCTGTCATTGCGCAGGCAGCCGAAGGAGACCTGGTCCTGACTCTCGGTGCGGGCAATGTGAGCCAGCTCGCTCCACAGATTCTCGCGGCGCTGGAAGCAGCGTCGGGATCGTGACGCAATGACGTTATCGGTTCAAGAACAATTCGGGCAGATCGATATTTACATCTTCGATCAAATACTGCGCGGCAATATTGCGCCGGGCATGCGCGTGCTCGATGCCGGATGCGGCTACGGACGCAACCTTGTGCACCTGTTGCGCGAAGGCTGCGAGGTGTTCGCAATCGACGAGGATCCAAAGGGCGTAGACCACGTCCGTCAATTGTCCGCATCGCTTGAGACAAAGTTGCCTGCGGAGAACTTCCGGGTTGGATCGATAGAGCGGATGCCTTTTGCCGATGAGTTTGCCGATGTAGTGCTGTGCAATGCGGTGCTTCACTTTGCGCGGGACGACAAGCACTTTCTTGCGATGTTGGAGGAATTGTGGCGGGTATTAAAGCCCGGCGGCATGCTTTTCTGCCGATTAGGCTCACGGATTGGCATGGACTTCAAGCGAATCCAGGGCAACGTCTTTCTGATTCCAGACGGCTCGAAGTGGTTCCTTGTGGATGAAGAGATGCTTCTGAGTTTGACAAGGGAAATGAACGCGGTGCTTGTTGATCCGCTGAAGACGACGATCGTTC
>JBEKZG010000282.1:0-5519 GCA_049510095.1 Occallatibacter sp. | reverse complement strand
GTGAAGTTGTCATGCGGCACGAATTCCGCGTGTGTTCCCAATTCAAGAACAACCTGCGGCGTGACGTAAGGAAGGCCGGTTGCAGTGGCACCAGGATAACGGAATTGAACCACGTTTGGGTCCTGCTCGCTGACAGTGAGACTCCACGCACCATCCGTTCCGAGAATTCCTTGGCACCGCGTGTTCAGCGCAACCAAGAATTCGCCACCGATATACCGCTGACACGCGACCATCATGTCGTCGAGAATGCCAGCACGCTTCGTTTTGGAAATATCTTCCCGCCTGGGATCCCGCTCCCCCGTGAAGCCGAGAGCGACGTAATCAACCGCCAGATCGATGTCTTCAGAGAATCGGTTTATGGCGTGGAAGATTTTCGACAGCGATGTTCCGCCCTTGAAGAGGAGCCGCCCCGACAGAGCGTCAAGCGAAAATAGCTGCTTCAAAACCCAGCAGACCCAAAAATCCTTCTCCACAATCGCGTCGGACAGCCCCTTCCGATCCGCTGTCTCGGCGAACAACTCCGCGCGCGCGTTAGCTGGCATTCGGGCGATGCTGTTCAAGCCGTCTTCTCCGCAATCGTGTTGGCAACTTGGTAAATCCAGTCTACGCCGAACCGCGTATCCTTCACGAGCTTCCTCATCTCCGCCGGAGATAACCCTGCCCGCAGCTTCTCAATTTCGCGAGGCCCTACTCTCTCCTTACCCAGGTATCGCAGAGCCTGAACCACAAGCGCACTCTTGCCCTCGGGTCCGGCCATAGCCTTTGGCCGCGAATGTTTGAAGTAGATTGTCCGCCGTCCGATTGGCACTTCATTGTTTGGGCCATCCGTCAGGTAGATAATCTTTGACGGCACTTGTGTTGACAGCCCAAGCAGGTTTGCTGCCCACGCACCATCCGGCACTATCTTCCATCGTTGCCGTCTTGCTATCGCCCGCGCCGCCTCGTCAATATCCGGACTCAACTTCCCGCCGAGGTCCGGGTTCACCTTCGGCATGTCATACAGTCCCCGCCGAATACGTCGAATTTTCCCCGTGCGAGTCAGGCTTGATAGCGCCATGTCGATTGTGCCCCGGCTGGCGATGTCGAGGAAATCCTTCGCTGAGAAGGCTTTTCCAGCGCCAAGCCGTTCAATCCGTGCAACTACCTTATCTCGCATCGTTTGCATGGGAACACTGTACTTCATAATTTAGAAAAAACATACTACTTTTTCTAAATCCATACCGTTATTGGGGAGGAAGTCTCCTCCCTGTCTCCGGCCCTTTCGGTCCTCCGCCACCCTCCTCAGCGGGCCTGTTCCTGCCCGCAACGCCGGCCCTTACGTGCGTACAAGCGCACAGCAATAAGGAAGTGAACCGAATTTCTTTCTTCGTCAAGTGCCCCCGCTTCAGGCAACGGTCTGGCAGAGACGGGAAGAACCCGTCAAGGCTCTCCGCTGCGCTTCGATGAACACGCAAAGAACGCGTGGCCTTGACCGAACCTTCCCGCCTCCGCCCGTTGCAAGAGCCATGAAGCGGGGGCACTCAACGAAAAAAATTGGGTTTGGGTGCACTTGCTTCTGGACGCCAATCGGCCCCAACGGGGCTACCAGAGGAGTATCGTCATGGAACGCAGCAATGGCACAGCCAGCAGCCAAGCTGCGCCGCACAGGAAAAATGCGGCGCAGCGCAACCGCACCGATTCGCCCTATCAGGGGCTGACGGCGCAGAAAGACAACCCAACTCAACTCATCATCAAGCAGGCCGTTGACTATCTCATCCAGCAAGTCGAGGCGGGCAAGAGCGAGACATTGGCCGCATACCTGAGCGCGATGGCCCGGTTCCACAATTACAGCTTTGGCAATATCGTCGCCATTGCGCGGCAGCGGCCCACGGCAACGCGTGTTGCGGGATACGGCACATGGAAGGAAATGGGCCGTTTCGTGAAGCGCGGCGAGAAGGGCATCCAGATTCTCGCGCCGATGATCGGTTACCGCAGGAAGAATGCCGAGACCGCACAGAACACCGACACGGACGGCAACGCCAAACAGCCGCTGGTGCTTATCGGTTTCCGCGCCGTGTATGTATTCGACGTGGAGCAAACCGAGGGCGCGGACTTACCGGAGTTCGAGCACAACATCTCCGGCGAAGTCGGCGAGCACCGCAACCGGCTCATTGATTTTCTCACGCGGCAGAACATCGCGCTTGAGTTCAGCGAGAGGATCGCCCCGGCTTTGGGCGTGAGCTACGGCGGCAAGATCGCTCTTCTACCCGGCCAGTCCGAAGCGGAAGAGTTCGTCACCTTGGTTCACGAAACAGCGCATGAACTCCTGCACAAGGCAGAGCGCCGCACCTTCACCACGGCAACCGTGCGCGAGACGGAAGCCGAGGCCGTGGCCTTCATCGTAGGTCAGGCGATTGGCTTGGAGATGGGCAACGCTTCGAGCGATTACATCCAGATGTACAACGGCAACGCAGCCTTGCTGACCGAAAGCCTTGAGGTCATCCAGCGCACCTCCGCCGTGATTCTCGCCGCAATTCGCAGCGATGAAATCGCGGAACCGGCGACGGAGCGGGAGCAGTTCGCAGCGGCCAGCTAACGCACACATCCTGGGCGGGCGCGCTCGGAGTGTGCCCGCTTGCGACTTCACGCAAGACCCAACCGGAATAGGAGATTCCAATGACGACCATGGTTCAAGTGCAAAGTCAGTCCGAGTACCGCGACCTGCCGATTGATTGGCTGGTCGAATCGACTACCAACCCGCGCCAGACATTCGATATGGACGGGATGGAAGAACTTGCCGCCAGCATCCGCGAGCATGGTGTATTGCAGCCTTTGCTGGTACGGCCCCGCGCGGAGCGGCGCTTCGAGATCGTCTTCGGAGCGCGGCGCTACCGTGGCGCGGCAATGGCCGAAAGAGAAACGGTCCCCGTGTGCATCCGTGAGATGACCGACGCTCAGGTGTTGGAGGCGCAGCTCGTCGAAAACCTTCAGCGCCGCGACGTGCATCCGCTCCAAGAGGCGCAGGGCTTCGCCGCCCTCTTGCGCCTTGAGGAGCAGAAATATTCCATCGAACTTATCGCGGCCAAATGCGGGAAGCATCCGGGTTATGTCAGCTCCCGTCTTCGCTTGACCGAGCTTGCCCCCGCAGCCGTCGAAGCCTTCACCAAGGATGAAGTCGGCTTGGGTCATGCGTTGCTTTTGGCGACGCTCCAGCCCGAACAGCAGCAGGAAGCACTCGCCGCTTGCTGGCAAGAGAGCTATGCAACCGGCAGTAAGTCCAAGCGCATCCTGCTACCTGTTCGCCATCTGCGGGAATGGATCGAGCACAACATCCTCTTGGAACTCGCCACCGCGCCATTCTCGAAAGATGATGCAACGCTTGTGCCCGAGGCAGGATCCTGCCTTGACTGCCCCAAGCGTACCGGGCACAACACGCTGCTTTTCGAGGGCATTGCGGCGCAGCACGATTCCTGTTCCGACCCCGGCTGCTATGCGGCCAAGGTGGACGCGCATGTTAAGCGGACGGTCGCGGCGAAACCGAAGCTGGTACAGATCACGACCGCCTACGGCAAACCCGCCGAAGGCAGTGCGATTGTTCCCCGCAACCAGTATGTCGAAATCCGGCAGGAGAAGCCGAAGAACAAGTATCAGCAGGACGCGCCGGAATTCAAGACATGCAAATACACCACCGAGGCCATCGTTGCGGACGGCACGGACAAGGGCGAAATCCGCAAGGTCTGCGCCAACCCCGATTGCCCGGTGCATCACCCCAAGAAGACGCAACGGCGGGCCGATCCCGATGCTGCGATGAGGGCCAAGCAGGAGAAGCAGCGGCGCGAGGAGGCCATTGCCAACACCACCGGCATCCGCGTACTCGCCGCCGTCTCTGCCGCCGTACCCGTGCGGTTGATGAAGCGCGACCTGCTGTTTGTCACAGAGCGGCTGGCCGGGTTGGTGGACGAACGGCGCTTGGAGATCGTCGCACGTCAGCGCGGCATCAAGCGGGAGAAGGAGAGCGATTCCATCAGCAAGCTGTTTGTTTCCTACTTGCGCCGCGCCGAAGAGAGCGTGTTGGGCAGCGTTTTGGTCGAACTGACCATTCTGCTCACAGCATCGCGCCAGCAGACAACGCAGGTGTTGAACGATGCCGCTGCCCTGTACAAGGTGGACACGGACGCCATCGCCACGAAGGTCAAGCAGGAATTCGCAGCGAAGGACAAGGCGAAAACAGCGAAGAACGCCGCGCCGAAGCCGCCAGCCAGGCAACAGACGAAGAGAGCGAAGAAACCGGCAGCGGCCTAATCCTCGACCTAACCGAAACCCTCGCGCGGGACCTGAAATCACAGGCCCCGCGTCTTTTTGTGTGCCTGCCCGTCTGCCCGCCCTCTTGCGTTTCTCCTGCCGATCGGCAGGAGCGGCATCACTGGCCCACCCGACGGGCGTACGTCTGAGCCGTATTAGAAGCCAAGCTGAACTCTCGCTGATGCCTCCGGCGGATACTCCAACCGCTGGTGGTGGTGCAGTTTCCGGATAGACCGTCACTCGGGACCAACGGATCACTTCCCATAAGCCGACATTCCGGGACCAATCCGGGCGTCTCCGCTTCAAAAAAGCGTCCTCGAAGTATAGCAGGCCTTCACCTACCGGATCGCAATGACCCCGGAAGATGAAGGGGATTTCGAACATTCGATGCCAAATTCTTTCGACTCCCTTAGGGTTACTTGATTGAACTTTATTCCCATATGAGCTCATGTCCCAATTTCGCCCCTGCTTCAAAGTGCTCGTCAAAACTCATCTTGCGGGCCGCGCTCGATGCAGGACCACTTGCCAGAAGAAGCCATTTTGAAAACCTAACAACGCGAGCGAAAGAACTTGTATGGGATGAAAACTCTCGATCCCCTGTAGGGAGCCAATCAGCGGAATTAGCAGAAGCGGGGAGATGCAAAGAGGCTTCACAAAATCAATCCATGAGAACTCTCCGCGCAGGTAAAAGAAGTACCGCGCCGCAATGCCAAGCAGGATGGCAGGAAACATAAGCACCGCGACCCAGATAGAGGAGCTATCTGGACCAAACGTGACATAGCCCGCGCTTGCACTTGCGAGAAGAATGTCCAGCACAATAAGGCCTAGAAGTGGCAGAAGTTCGAACAGGAAACGCTTGAATTCGCGGGTCCTCAACCAATCGATAAGAATCGTTACGAGATAAAGCGCGGCGCAAATCTTAAGAAGTTCTGGAATTGTCATAGGCTTATCGCTTCGACTCCGCGCCTTGTTCTTCCTGTAGTCTTCTGAGAACCTTGTCAATGGTCCCGTGCATATGGCTCTGCATCTCCTGCGCGTCGCTCACTTTGCCATCTTTGAATGTGACCTCTAACCCGTTGTAATAATAGATCACCTTGGGACCCATGTTCACAATCATTTGGGGAGCGCCAAGAACGGCTTGAACCTGGTCAGAGGTAAGGCCCAACTTGACTCTTGTGGCCGCCGCCCAGGTTCGCGGGGTTGCTGCCGGCGTTATGTCGTTGGCCAGTTTCGCGCTG
>JBEKZG010000281.1:0-5529 GCA_049510095.1 Occallatibacter sp. | reverse complement strand
ACCGCCGCTGTGATCGCGCCCACATCCGAGTCGTTGCCAAAGACGCTCAGAAGATGCGCCTGCCGATCTTCCCCTATATAGCGATCGACCCGCAGGCGAACGCGGGTCTGCGCCATGGGCGTGGGCAGATTGACCCTGGTCAATTACGCGGCGCGCTGGAACTGGAGCAGTCGCAGGGTACACTTATCCGCGCCGGGAACAATCTCGCCACACGCGAAAGCCTTGAACGAGAACAGCGCATGATTACGACAGTAGATGGTGGCCTCGGGCGCTTTGATCGCCTGGGCGGACAGCACGAACTTCACCCTTCCGCGCGTCTTCGCGAAGAACAGCAGCGAGCTGTTTATCAGGTTCTCGATTCACGTGACTTGGCCATCAATCTGCGCGGCGCGGCGGGAACCGGCAAGACTGCCACGTTAGGTGAAATCGACCGTGGCTTGCGCGATGCGGGTCGAGAGGTGATGGCTGTCGCTCCTACTCGCAGCGCGGTAGAAGAGTTGCGGAAGGTCGGCTTCCACGATGCCATGACGATTTCGCGCCTACTGGAGGACAGCACGACGCAATCCTCGCTGCGAGGCAAAGTGCTGATCGTCGATGAGGCAGGCATGGTTTCAGGTCGCCAGATGGAAGGTTTGCTCAAGCTGGCAGAGCGCGAACAAGCGCGGGTTCTGTTCTCTGGGGATACACGGCAAATTCAGAGTGTAGAGGCGTCGGACGCTCTCCGCATTCTGGAACGGGAATCGCAGATGAAGAGTATTTCGTTGACTGGTGTACAACGGCAGACACAGCCAGAGTATAGGGATGCAATCCAGACGTTGCGGCAATCGCCAGAGCTGGGGTTCGACAAGCTGGAGAAGCTCGGTGCCGTTCGCGAGGTTCCATATCTGGAACGAGCACAGGCCGTGGCATCGGCTTACCGGGAACTTGCGACTGATCCAAATCGCAAGGTGCTCGTCGTTGCTGGTACACATGAAGAGATTGGCAGGATTACGCACGCAATCCGTGAGGATAGGAAACAGCACGGCGAACTGAAACACGGCACGGCCTTTGAACGCTACTCGCCGTTGCAATGGACCGAAGCGCAAAAGAAGGACCTGTCGAACTATCAGGAAGGGCAGGTTCTGTTGTTCCATCGCTCTTCGCATGGGATTGCCCGGCATGAAACACTCACCGTTGAACGTGCGGACAACTCGCACATCGTTGCCAGAGACCTGCAAGGCGCGGAGCGCATGGTGAGTCCAACACAGGCGCGTTCCTTCTCAGTGCATGAGCGCGGCCAGATTGAAATTGCTTCTGGCGACAAATTGCTGCTGACGGGCAATCGCCGCGAAGTGGATTTCCGCGCCACAAACGGCGAACTGGTGAAGGTGCGCAGCGCTGACGGTGGCCGCATTCAACTTGAAGATGGCCGGACGCTGCCATCGAACTATCGTGAATTCAACCACGGCTATGCGATTACCGCGCATCGCAGCCAGGGCAAGACCGTCGATGCGGTGGTTCTCTCTGGTGACACGATGAAGCAGGAACAGTTCTACGTCGCCGCGTCACGTGGCCGCGATGAAATTACGATCATCACTTCTGATGTAGATCACTTGCGCGAATCGCTCGGCATCTCTTCGGCGCGGCCATCGGCGACTGAACTGGCAAGAGAGCAAGCTCAAGTTCATCCTGCGCCGGAACACGGCCTCGCTCAATTGCCCATACAGAACATCGAAGCGCCAGCGCCGCTCCATGAAATCAGCATCGGCCACGAGATGGGCATAAGCCTGTGACTGTCGGCAATTATCGTCCGCTTACTGCTTTGCGCCGAACGGAGACATATCCCTTCGGAAGTTTGTCCGCTTCCTCTGGCGCATGGCGCGTCGGCCGGTCAAGAATCTCCAGCGCCTTTGCGATAGATGCTTGCGTTGCTTTGGGACGGCGTGCCAGCCAATCCTCATGCTGAAGATGGGCGAGCTTCTCCGCCACGGCGACATTGATGAACTGGTTGAGCGAGACGCCTTCTTTCAGCGAGAAATCCTCCGCAACCCTACGCACAGAGGGCATGAGCCGGAGCGGAAATTTGTTCACGACAACTTTCTTTTGGCTTGCGGGCATACCCTTATCTCCTCTTCCTGAATTCATTCAGCAGTTCTGCCGGAGTCAGCACTTCCAGGTGAAAACGCTTTGCTGGTTCTCGAAAATGCTTCGTGTTGTTGGTCACGATGGCATCCGCGCGGCCATTGATGGCAACCTCTAACACCATGTCATCGTTTGCATCCTGTGAAAGCGGCGTGTGCCGGAAAACAACCAGAACCGGTTCGGCAAGCGCTTCCAACATATCCAGGAGCAATGTGGTTTCTTCTTGCGTCTTCCCGGATACACTCAAGTGTTCCGCCCGAAACGCAACATCCCGATACTCACAGGACAGCTTGTAGTCCATGAGGATGGTTAGCTTTTTGAGCAGGACAAGCCTCAGACTCTCTGCTGCCGCTCCGGTACTCGAACGGAGAGCGGTAATGAGAACCGATGTGTCGAGAACAATCCTCACGGGATGATGGTATCACGGGTGGCCCCATTCGTTCGGGCGTCCGAAGAGACATTTTTAATGACATTCCCCGGATAGATGGAATTATGTGCCGAGGCGACGGAGGTCCGTGTCAAGGCTCTTGACCGCGCAGCGGCGGGCTTTGCCCGGCCTTGACACGGACCGCGCCTCGGCTACACTCTGTTCATCTGGGGAATGTCATTCGGGGTTTGTCTAGTGGGAAAATGGGCAAAAATAAAATTTCATTTTCATAATATCGAAAAATCGATAGCGCCAAGCGTTCCTTAAAAGTATCTGCAACGACTCTGTGCATCTCCTGTTCCTTAAAGTTCGCCTCCGCTTCGCTTTTGCCTGTCGATAGACTCGAAAAACGGCCCTACCGATGGGGTTGACGCATGTTCGAATACCATCCATTGTGGTTTCAAGGAGTGTGCGAGCCATGTTCGATTCCCCCCAGGTATTCGAACCTCTATTAAACAGTGAGCAGGCTGCGGCCATTGTGAAAGTCCACCCGAAAACCCTCCAGCGGTATGCGCGTAACGGTATCGTCGGGGGACTACGGGTTGGTAAACTCTGGCGTTTCCGGCTCTCGGATCTTCACGGCCAGTTGCTCGGTGCGGAGCAATCTGCAATCGACTCAGAAGCAGAACAGGGGTACCCTGTTCTTAACCACTCGTGCCCGCAACCAAGCAGGAGGTAAACCTTGTTTGTTCGGACACGGTATCAATATGGAAGTCTTCGGCTGAGGAAGCGCGAGCGCGGTCCCGACGTGTGGGAGTTTCGATATTACGAAACGGACGCCCAAGGGCAACGGAAACGTCAGAGTGTGATCCTCGGGGATCGCAATCTGTATGCGACGGAAACCCATGCACGGAAGGCCACGCAAGCCCTTCTTCTTCGACTCAACGGTGAGTCTCCACGTGCGGAAGTGGAGGCGGCGTCTTTCGGAGCCTTGCTCGACCGGTATATAGAGCAGGAACTTTCGGAACGCTACTCAACCCGGAAATCGCATCTGTCGAATATCCGGGTTCACATTCGACCGCGTTGGGGAGAGTACCCCGTAGATAAGCTGAAGCCAATGGCGATGGAACAGTGGCTGCGCGATCTGTCACTGGCACCAAAGTCAAAGACTCATATACGGGGAATCATGCACCTGGTCTTCAAGTGCGCGGAGCGGTGGGGCATTATCGAACTTGGCAAGAATCCCGTCTCTCTGGTGCGCGTGAAGAACGGAAGTAAGCGCCTGAAGCGGCCACGGGTTCTCACTGTGGACGAGTTTTTTGAACTGCTCAAGCATCTGGGCGAACCATACCGCACGATGGTTTTGGTCGCGCAGTGTCTGGGTCTTCGGGTCAGCGAGATTCTGGGTCTGCAATGGGGCGACTTCAATTTCGAGAATCGCTCGGTGCTGGTTCAGAGAAGCGTGGTAGGCGGAAGGGTGGACGACGTGAAGACGGAATATTCAAGAGACGATGTTCCGCTTGATCCTCGTCTGGCGGAGGTGCTGTTGCGATGGCACTCTGCCTCAATCTTCCAGCGAGACGAGGATTGGCTCTTTGCCAATCCCGTCACAGGGAGGCCGTACTACCAGGAGAGCTTGCAGAAGTCGCAGATCAAACGGGCTGCGAAGCTCGCCGGGTTGGGAGAGGAGATCGGGTGGCACACATTCCGCCATACCTATCGCTCCTGGCTCGATGAGACGGGTGCTCCGATGAAGGTGCAACAGGAATTGATGCGTCACGCCTCGATCCAGACGACGATGAACGTCTATGGGCGGGCCATGACGGAAACGAAACGCCGTGCAAACAGTCAGGTTGTGGGACTGGTGTTCGGCCCAAACTCGCAGCATTCACCTGAAAACAAGTGTGTTGCGACCGTCCAATAAATCGCAGTTGTTCCTAATGGGGGATAACGGGGACTTTCCGAAAGCGACCAATTTCTGTAAGTTATTGATTTTATTGGTTGCGGGGGCTTACAGCGTTCCGAAGCTGCCTAACCTTCCATTCAGGTACATTTTTCCCGTTAACACTGGCTATCGCTCTTATTTGCAATGACCTGTACGATGCGGTGGCGTCTGCGATTGAATCTGTTTCTCCCCGCAGCAAGTCCGCTTTAAGACTCAGCCTTCACCAACCGCGCCACCGGGGTCGTACAGGTATCCGGCTGGCACGGAAGCGGCAAGTGAACTTACGGGTGGTGCCAACGGGCAAGGCTATAGCGGAATCCGTAGACCTCGCCCACGAGATGTTCAATCGGGTGTTGGGTGCTGGAGACGATGCCCTGCAACTATCAATTATGATGGACGACGTAAGTGAAGAAGGAAAAGAATGAAGATTGGATTTGCACTCGCACTTGTGCTTCTGGCTACGACTGCGTACGGACAAGACGCTAAGAAGACTGTCACGACTTCGATTCCTGCCTCGGTCTCACATTGGGTCACCATGACTGGAAATGATTTGTACCCTACCTGTTTAGCTTGGGAAAAAACTCAAAGCAATGACGGTGAAGAAGCGGATACAGTGATTAAAGGCCAGCACTGCTACTCCTTCATTTTGGGCGTCATTAACGCCTATCCCGCTTCCACTTCCTTCCCTTTAGGAACTACGAATGACCAAATTGTTGACGTTGCGATTAAATACTTGAAAGACAATCCGGCTGAAAGAGGCAAGGACGCATGGTTTTTGATACTAAAATCGGAAGAAGAAGCCTTCCACGTAAAGTGGTTGCTCTTTTGATTGGCAGTGATACCGCTCACGAAGGGGAGACCGAGACTGGTTGATGAGGAAGCGTCCCTCGCGCTCTCCAGTTTGGGGACGTCAATCTGGTGACCCAAGTGCTTTCCTCACATCTGAAACCTGTATCGGCCCCTGCAAATCCATGACTTGCGAATCTTCAGTTCTGCCGAGAATGAAGCATGGAAGGTAGTCGGGCTGGCCTTCCTGTGCTGCATAGAACGGGATGTAGTCATCTGACATCACGTAGGTTGACCCATCAGGATAAAC
>JBEKZG010000280.1:0-5530 GCA_049510095.1 Occallatibacter sp. | reverse complement strand
AACATCCAGGCGCAACTGCTGGTTTGGATCTTCGTGATGCGCGTGGGAATGCTGCTTTCAAGCGCAGGTGCGTACTTCCTGAATACCGCCATCGCCAGCGCGAAGTACAAAGACGCCGACGAAATGGACTTCGAGACGCCACTGACCTCGCTGGTATGGATCACGTCGGTCGTCTCTATCGTCCTCACCTACATCGTCTCGTATCTCATGCTCCCCACGCTGGGCGACGGTGCTCTCTGGTGGAAGCTGGCTTCGATCATCTCGTGCGGAACGCTCGCCGGGGCGCTGATACCGGAGTTGGTCAAGGTCTTCACTTCGACCAAGTCCACTCACGTCAAGGAAGTCGTCAAGTCGGCGCAGGAAGGCGGAGCTTCCCTGGGAATCCTTTCGGGATTCGTGGCCGGCAATTTTTCGGCCTACTGGCTTGGACTGAGCATGGTCGCCCTGATGGGACTTGGCTATTACTTCAGCATGGGCATTCCGGATTCGCAGAACAATCCGGCGGGCATGATGCTGGCGCCGGCCGTCTTCGCCTTTGGCCTGGTGGCCTTCGGCTTCCTGGGTATGGGTCCGGTCACCATCGCCGTCGACTCTTACGGCCCGGTTACCGACAATGCTCAGTCCGTTTATGAGTTATCGCTGATCGAAGACGTTCCCAACATCGAAGCCGAGTTGAAGAAGGACTTCGGCATCGTCGCGAAGTTCGAACGGGCAAAACACCTGCTCGAAGCCAACGATGGCGCCGGCAATACATTCAAGGCTACGGCAAAGCCGGTACTCATCGGCACTGCCGTCGTGGGCGCAACCACCATGACGTTCTCCATCATCATGGCGCTCACTCATGGACTCACCGAGAACGTGTATAAACTCTCCCTGCTGCACGCGCCCTTCATGCTCGGGTTGATCTGCGGCGGAGCGGTGATCTTCTGGTTCGCGGGCGCTTCCACACAGGCGGTCTCCACCGGCGCTTACCGCGCAGTGGAGTTCATCAAGGCGAACATCAAATTGGAAGGCGCGGAAAAAGCATCGGTCAGCGACAGTAAGAAGGTAGTTGAAATCTGCACAAAATACGCGCAGAAGGGCATGTTCAACATCTTTCTCGCCGTCTTCTTCTCGACCCTTGCATTCGCGTTCATGGAGCCGTTCTTGTTCATCGGCTACCTGTTCTCGATTGCGATCTTCGGTCTGTACGAGGCCATCTTCATGGCCAATGCCGGCGGCGCCTGGGACAACGCAAAGAAGATTGTCGAAGTCGACATGCACCAGAAAGGCACGCCTCTGCACGACGCAACCGTCATCGGAGACACGGTCGGCGATCCGTTCAAAGACACTTCGTCGGTGGCCATGAACCCGGTGATCAAATTCACAACGTTGTTCGGACTGCTTGCGGTTGAGCTTGCGGTGACGTTGAGCGTGAACAACCCGATGCTCACACACGTGCTGGCAGTGGCATTCTTCCTGGTGTCGGTGTTCTTTGTGCACAAATCGTTCTACGGCATGAGGATCGAGTCGAAGGGATAGCAGGTAACTCTCGTTGTCAGTGATAAGTTGTCAGTTGTCAGCAGAAGGCCCGCGCTAAATGCGGGCCTTTTGCGTTGGGATGATCGCCACGAATCGAAACTGTTCGCCCTTGCCATATGCGAGGTTTTGCCGTACTCTGAGCCCATGGAAGTACATCTCACGCCCGAGCAGGAGGCCAGGCTGGCGGAATCTGCCGCTCAGAAGGGCCGTAACCCAGACGAGTTGGTTCAGCAGGTCCTGGTGCGCTATTTCGACGAGGAAAGCCTCTTCGTTGGTGCTGTGAGACGCGGCGAGGAAGCGCTCGATCGTGGCGAATATCTTACCCATGAGGAAGTTGGCCGGCGCCTGGAGCGGTTCTTGCAGCCTTGATGCAAGTTCGCTGGTCTATACCCGCAGTCGAGGATTTAGAGCAAATCTGCGAATGGATCGAACGAGACATTCCTGTCGCGGCTTGTCGCATTGCCCGAACCATTTATGACGAGTGTGCACGCCTGAAGGATTTTCCCAATCTTGGGCGGGCTAGCCGCCGCATAGCCGGGCGTCGGGAACTGACATTTGCGCCTCTGCCCTACATTGTTGTCTATCAGGTCAAGCCGGACGCGGTGGAGATTTCCCGTGTCTTCCATGGTGCGCAAGACTGGCCTTGAGTTTTCCCCTCGAGGACATGATGAATGTGTGCGGAATTTTTGGGAGGTGGCTCCGGAAGGTCAGCTTTCGATTCCGGCAATCGCCGCCAGGGGCCGTAGCTGCCGCCCATCCGCGTCGAAGTTGGCTGGGTCGAGCCAGGCTTCGAATGCGGCTTTGCGGGCGGGCCACTCTTGGTCGAGCATGGAGAACCAGGCGGTGTCGCGGTTGCGGCCTTTGACGACCATGTGCTGGCGGAAGATGCCTTCGAAGGTGAATCCGAGACGCTGGGCGGCGCGGCGGCTGGGCAGGTTCTCCGCGTTGCACTTCCACTCGTAGCGCCGATAGCCCAAGTAATCGAAGACATGACTGGCCATGAGGTACATGGCCTCAGTGGCGGCGGCGGTGCGCTGCAAAGAGGGCGTCAGAAGGATATTGCCCACCTCAACCACCCCGTGGGCCGGTTCGGCGCGCATGAAGCTGGCCCATCCTTCCGCCTGGCGCGAAGACTCCGGCACGATGGCCAGGAAAACGAAGCCGGCGGCTGACTGCTTCTCCGCGATGGCGCGGTGTAAATCCAACTCAGTAGCGAAGGGTCCGTCGAAGAGCCAGGTCCATAGCTCGTCGTGGCCGTTGGCGGCGTGCCAGAGGGCCTCGCTGTGGCGTTCGGCGTCCAAAAGGCTCAAGGGTGACGGTGCGGCCGCGCAGCGTGACTGGGGCGGGGCGTTGGACGGGTTTCCAGTCGAGATGGGATGGGTTGGGTTGGGTCACGGAATCAGGCTATCAGCACGGACGTCGATAGGGAGTACGGACATGGATCGGGATCGCCGCTCCGACTCAGGTTTCAGGTGTGGCCGCTTCGCGGGAAGTAGCGAACCGAATCTCCACAACTCGCACAGGGTTAGCGGCAAATTGCACCGTTTCTGCGCCTTGTGAGCGACCCTGGCGAAGACTAGGCTTGAGGGGTGGCATTCAAGTCCGCCCCATACCCTGATCGCATCGAATAAAGGGGAGAGGTGGAGGCTGGAAGCCGCCTCCCGCATGGTTGTCACGCGCTTTCCACAGGCGAATGGCGGGGTTTAGAAGGTGGGTGCGGGAAATGACAACAAAATACAATATGTTGTGGTTTGTTGTTGACATGCCCTACAGAGAGCGGTATTTTTTCATCTGCGGCTTTAAACAGACTGTAACGTAGCCCCGGCGTGACGGTCCGCCAGTGGCCGCTGAAAAAGACCAAGATTCGCGGCGTTTTCATATCCCCGTTACCCTTTGGTTGCCAGAGATTCACATCGCCCACCCGAACCCAGGCTGTGATCGGCCGTTCGGGACAAGAGGCTTTACCGGCGTTAGCCGAATGCGAAGGAGAATTCGATGAACGAGGCCCAATTCAAGACGTCCACCACCACAACCGTTCCCGCTTCCTACACTCACGGGGGGCTGATGTTCAGCCGGCGCTTCTCGAAAGAGGACGTCTCGCCGTACGACGAGCTCCAGTGGGAGCGGCGTACCGCGTCCATTACGGACACCAAGGGCAACTCAATCTTCGAGCAGAAGGACGTGGAAGTGCCGGTGGACTGGTCGATGACGGCGACCAATATTGTGGCCTCGAAGTACCTGCATGGGCAGATCGGGACACCGGAGCGGGAGACCGGGGTGCGCCAACTGGTGGCGCGCGTGGTCGAGACCATTCGGGACTGGGGTATGGCGGGCGGGTACTTTGCCACGCCTGGCGACGCGGCCATCTTTCACGACGAGCTGGCGCACATGCTGCTTACGCAGAAGGTGGCATTCAACTCACCGGTATGGTTCAACGTGGGCTGCGACCGGCTGGAGCCGGAGTCGGACGGGCAGAACTGGCACTGGGACCCGGCAAGCGGGGGCGTGAAGTATTCCGCGACGGGATACAGGAATCCGCAGTGCTCGGCTTGCTTTATCAACTCGGTGGACGACTCGCTGGAATCGATTTTGACGCTGGCCAAGACAGAGGGCATGCTCTTCAAGTGGGGTTCGGGCACGGGCACGAACCTGTCGACCATCCGCGGATCGAGGGAGACGCTCTCGGGAGGCGGCGAAGCTTCAGGGCCGCTGAGTTTCATGCGCGGCTTTGACGCATTCGCCGGGGTCATCAAGTCGGGCGGCAAGACACGGCGCGCGGCGAAGATGGTGATTTTGAATGCGGACCATCCGGACATTATGGAGTTCATCGACTGCAAGGCGAAGGAAGAAAAGAAGGCGTTCGCGCTGATCCGCGAAGGATACGACGGCTCGGGTCCGGACTCCGAAGCGTACTCGTCGATTTTCTTCCAGAACGCGAACAATTCCGTTCGTGTGAGCGACGACTTCATGCATGCCTACGAAAACGATGGCGAATTCTGGACCAGAACCGTCAAGGACCAGCAGCCGATCGCGAAGTATAAGGCGCGCGGCATCATGCACAAAATCGCCAAGGCAACTTGGGAGTGTGGCGATCCCGGCATGCAGTTCGACACGACGATCAACAAATGGCACACGAGCAAGAACACCGCGCGGATCAATGCGTCGAATCCCTGCTCGGAGTACATGTTCCTGGACAACTCGGCGTGCAACCTGGCGAGCTTCAACCTGCTGAAGTACCAGACGGCCGCGGGGAGCTTCGACATCCTTGCATACCGGCACTCGATTTCGGTGATTATTACGGCGATGGAGATCCTGGTGGATAACTCCGGCTACCCGACCGAGGCGATTGCGCGGAACTCGCACGATTACCGGCCGCTGGGACTGGGTTACGCGAACCTGGGCGCGCTGCTGATGGCCATGGGTCTGCCGTACGACTCGGCGGCCGGACGGGACTTTGCCGCCGCGCTCACGGCTATCATGTGCGGGCAGGCTTATCTGCAGTCGGCGATTGTCGCGGCCAACTGCCAATCAATCTCATCGGCCACGCCGCTGACGGCTTCTGTGGAGCGCCCTGGCGGCGCATGCCCCGGGTTCTACGTCAACCGCGAGCCGTTCCTGGATGTGATCCGGATGCACCGCGCCGAGGTGAACAACATCGGCAAGTCGCGCATGAGCGGGGAGCCGTTCAGCGTGCCGCAGCTTGACGCCCTGATCGACTCAAGCCGCGAGTGCTGGGATATGGCATTGATTTATGGCGAGCGCCACGGTTACCGCAACTCGCAGGTGACTGTGCTGGCGCCGACGGGCACTATCGGCTTCATGATGGATTGCGACACCACGGGGATTGAACCCGATCTGGCGCTGGTGAAGTACAAGAAGCTGGTGGGAGGCGGCATGATCAAGATCGTCAACAACACCGTGCCTGCCGCGCTCTTCAAGCTGGGCTACAACAACGACCAGGTAAATGCGATCGTGAGCTATATTGACGCCACCGGGACCATTGAGGGTG
>JBEKZG010000028.1:0-14269 GCA_049510095.1 Occallatibacter sp. | reverse complement strand
CTACGCCCGCGAAAAAGACCTGGCCCTGTTCACGGCGGCCGGTCAGATTCCCCGTCCTAACAGGCCTGAGGACATACCTATGCGGGCGGTAGTCCCCGCCTACATCCTCTCCGAGCTGAAGGCGGGGTTCTCGATCGGCGCGGTCTTGTTCCTCCCATTTCTGCTGATCGACATGGTGACCGCCTCGATCACCACCTCAATCGGCATGTTCCAGTTGCCGCCGGTAGTCATTTCGACCCCGCTGAAGATTCTGCTGTTTGTCATGGTGGATGGTTGGAACCTGCTGGCCAGTTCGCTCTTGAAGAGTTTTTGAGACACGTCTGAATTGTGGGTGAAAGGAGCACGATGACGCCCGACCTGGTTGCTGAATTGTTACGCCAACTGATGAAGGAGGCCATGATCCTGGCCGCGCCGGTGCTGATTGCCGCGGCCCTTCTGAGTTTTCTGCTCAGCCTGGTGCAGACCCTGACAAGTTTGCAGGAACAATCGTTGACGAGCGTGCCGCGCCTGGCCGCGGTGGCCTTGATTCTGCTGGCCGGGATGCCCTGGTTCCTGGGCCGGATGGCGGACTATACGCGAATGTTGATTGGCGATTTTCACCGCTATCTGGGGTAGCGTGACAGCGCAGTCAGCGGGGTTAGCCGCGCTCCGCATGTGTTGGCAACGGTTCCTCCTGTTGACTCCGCGAACGCCTCCAACGCCTGTTTAGGGGAAAGAAGCAATGACAAACGCGAACCAAGCCGACTGGACCACCTTTCTTCCCGCCATGACCCTGGTCCTGGTGCGGGTGAGCGGCATGGTGGCGTTTGCCCCCTTCTTTTCTTCGACCGCGATCAACGTGCGCACCAAGGCGGTCTTTGTGGGAGCGGTGGCCTGGCTGCTGGCTCCGCTGGTGGCCGCATTGCCCAATGCGCAGGTAGCGATCACCTTCTCCGGTTTGCTCGGCGAGTTGGCGGTGGGGCTCGTGTACGGCCTTACGCTGACCCTGCTGAACGAGATGTT
The DNA here is from genome assembly GCA_049510095.1 of Occallatibacter sp. Lineage (GTDB taxonomy): Bacteria > Acidobacteriota > Terriglobia > Terriglobales > Acidobacteriaceae > Telmatobacter. The sequence goes on along the minus strand of JBEKZG010000028.1, from coordinate 13,267 downwards.
GCTGTTTGCGGGGCAAATCGTCGGGGTACAGTTCAGCTTCTCCATGGTCAACCTGCTCGACCCAACCTCACCGATCGAGACGCCGCTGCTGGGCGACCTGTTTCAGCTGATGGGCACGCTGGTGCTGATCGGGGCCGGTCTCGACCGGATCCTGCTGGCGTCATTGGTGCGCAGCTTTCACGCGGTTCCGCTGGGCAGTTATGCGCTGCTGCCGGTGACCGCGCTGGGCATCGTGCGCGCGGCGGGAGGGATCTTCCTGGCCGCGGTGGAGCTGGCCGCGCCGGTGCTGGCGGCAACCATGCTGGTGGAGATTGCCGTGTCTCTGCTGGGCAAGCTCAGCCCGCAGTTGCCGGTGATGAACCTGACGGTACCTCTCAAGACGCTGACGGGATTTGTCCTGCTGGCCGGTTCGCTCGCTTTATGGCCGCGCTTCATCGAAGCGCGTTTCGCCGGACTGCTGGACCTTGCCGAAAAGTTAATTGCGGCGCCGGGATTTACCGCCGCCCAACGGCTGGGAGGATAGCCGATGCCCGGGGACCGCACAGAACAGGCCACGCAGCATCGCCGCGATCAAGCCCGCAAGGAAGGCGACGTGCTGCACAGCCGCGAGCTCACAGCCGCGGCTGGAACCCTGGCAGGCGTGCTGGTGCTGGGAGCAGTGGGAGGCCGCGTGCTTACCGCGTGGCGAGGGGCGTATACCGGCTTTCTCGATCTGGGATCGCCAGCTCATTGGGAGCCTTCAGAGATTCAACCGACGTTCTCCGCAATGCGCCGGCTGGCGCTTACGGTTCTGGGGCCATCGGGCATGGTGATGGGTGCGGTGGCCGCGGCGGCGCTGGGAGCGGGGATTCTCCAGACCGGCGGAGTCAGTTTTTTCGCCGGAGCGATCGGTTTCAAACCGGACCGCATTAATCCGGTCTCGAATATCAAGAATCTTTTTTCATTGCGGGCCGCGGCGCGGTTGGGGAAGTCGCTCGTTCCGGCGGGTTTCCTGGCTGTCTTCGCCCTCCAGCGTATCGGCAGGCAGTTGACGCTTCCTCCCTTCTCGACCGCACGGCTCGAACTTCTGGGCCGGGACGTATACGGCCTGTTGCTGGCGGCGTCCTGGCTGCTCTTCGGCTGGTCGGCCATCGACTACCTGGTCGAATGGCAGAGCCGCGAGTCCAGGCTTCGGATGAGCCGCCAGGACATGCGCGACGAGATGAAGCAGACTGAGGGAAATCCGCAGATCAGGGGGAGAATCCGCAATCTGCAGCGCCAGATGCGCCGCCGCCGGGTAAAGGCCGATGTTTCGAAGGCGGCCGTGGTGCTTACCAATCCCACCCACTATGCCGTGGCTCTGGGCTTCGATTTCGGCACCATGGAAGCGCCGAAGGTGATGGCCAAAGGGCGCAACCTGCTGGCTGAGGAGATCAAGGCCGAGGCGCGCTGGGCGGGCGTGCCGATTATCGAGAACCCACCGCTGGCGCGATCGCTCTACCGCTCGGTCGAAGTGGGACAGGCTATCCCGGTCGACCTTTACGCCGCGGTTGCCGCCATTCTGGCCTGGCTTTATCGCCAGCGTGTTGAGGCGGAACTGCGGGAACGCCGCGCCCGCCAGGCGGCCGCGCAGGCATCCGCCCAGGGGCCGGGGCGGGCTCAATCCGCGTCCTCCGGGCCGCCCGTTCGCCCACTCACAGTCCCATCCAGTCCAGGAGGGAAGCGATGAGCACAGCAGCCCTACCCGCCGCAACGCTGGCCGGACAGCCGATCTGGCAAAAACTGCGTGAGGTTCTGCTGCCGCTGGCCGCGATCAGCGTCGTCTTCGTGATGCTGGTGCCGCTGCCGGCCTGGGCTCTGGACTTCCTGCTGGCCGTCTCGATGGCTGCGTCGATCATTGTCTTTCTCTCCGCAGTGCAGATCCGGCGAGCCGTGGAGCTGAGCGTTTTTCCGACTCTGCTTTTGCTGCTGACGCTTTTCCGGCTGGCGTTGAACATCGCATCGAGCCGCCGCATTCTGCTGCACGGGTCGGAGGGTACGGCCGCCGCGGGCCAGGTCATCGAGGCCTTCGGGCAGTTTGTGGTGGGCGGCAACTACGTGGTGGGCTTTGTACTCTTTCTGGCCCTGATCGCTATTCAGTTCTTAGTGGTCTCCCACGGAGCGGTCCGCACCGCGGAAGTCACCGCGCGGTTCACGCTGGATGCGCTGCCGGGCAAGCAGATGGCGATTGACGCGGATATGAACGCGGGGCTGATTGACGAGGCGGAAGCCCGCAAGCGCCGCCAGGCAATCGCGCGCGAGGCCGAATTTTATGGCGCCATGGACGGCGCAGCGCGATTCAACCAGCGCGATTCGCTGGCCACGATCCTCATTACTGCCATCAATATTGTCGCCGGTCTGCTGATTGGGACCCTGCAGCAGGGCGTCGAACTGGGCGAAGCGGCGCGGACTTACACCGTGCTCACGGTGGGCGACGGACTGGTCACATTGATCCCTTCGCTGCTGGTGTCGATTGCCGGCGGCATTACTCTGACCCGCGCCAACTCCGCCGGACTGCTGGGCGGCGAAATCCGCCAGCAACTTCTGGCCAAACCGGCAACTCTCTACCTGGCGAGCCTGGTTTCTGCGGCCATGTGCCTGATTCCCGGCCTGCCGAAGTTTGCTTTTCTAACTGTGGCTGCGGGCCTTTATTGGGGTGGACGCCGTGTCTCGGCGCAGTTGCGGACCGCGCCTCCGGTGGAAACGGTCACGGGGGACAAAAAGAAAGCCGAGCAGGCGCAAGGCGCCGATCTGGCAAGTCTGCTGCGCCTGGAGGAGTTGACGCTGGAGATCGGTTTCCAGTTGATTCCGCTGGTGGACGAAAAACAGGGCGGCCAACTGCTGAGCCGGGTGCGCTCGCTGCGCCGCCATCTCTCTTCTGAGATGGGATTTCTCATTCCGCCCGTCCACATCTCCGACAACCTGCGTCTCAGACCGCGCGAGTACCTGTTTTCACTGCGCGGCCTGGAGATTGGCCGCTGGCAGACGGAAGGATCGCAGCTGCTCGCCGTCTCCGGCGACCCGAACCGCCGTACACTGCCCGGCAAAGAAGCTAGGGAGCCGGCTTTCGGTGTCCCGGCCATTTGGATCGTGCCGGCCCTCGAAGACCAGGCTATCGCCGCCGGCTACTCGGTGGTTGACCCGGTTACGGTGATCACCACCCATCTGGGCGAGCTGATCCGCCAGCATGCGTGGGAGCTTCTGGGACGGTCAGAGACGAAGCGGCTGATGGATTCTCTCAATGAGAGCCATCCCAAGCTGATGGAAGAACTGACGCCCAAGCTTCTCTCGCTGGGGGAGGTGGGGCGTGTTCTTGAACAGTTGCTGCGGGAGCGGGTTTCGATCCGCGACCTGGGCGCGATCCTGGAATCGTTGCTGGAGACCGCGCCGGTGAACAAGAACCTGGTGGCGCTGGTCGAGGCCGCGCGCCAGGCGCTGGGCCGGCGGCTGACCCGGCCGCTGCTGGACGGCGGGGGACAGCTTCCGGTCCTGCTTCTCGATCCTGCGTTGGAAGAGGAGATTTTGACGACGCTTGCGCCGGAAACCAGCCAGCGTCTGCTGCCCTCTTCGGCAGCCGCGGGCGCGCCGCTGGTCCGGCGATTGGCCGATTCTTTGAGACAACTTATCGGCGGCACCTCCGCCGCGGCGCTTCCCGTGCTCCTTTGTCCAAGTCCGGCCCGCTACTACGTGAAGCGCTGGCTGGAGCCGGTCTTGCCTCGGTTGGCTGTGATTGCGGCCGGTGAGGTTCCGCCGGAAATTCGTTTGCGTCCGGTCGGGACCGTTCGTTAAGGGGGGAAAGCAATGGGAACACAAGCCGCGAGCATGGCAGGGAACCAGGCAGGGAACCAGACCGGGACGAGACGGGGTGCCGCAGGCAACGGATATCCCCCCGTCGCCGGAGCGCTGCCATTGCTGACGGGAGATCAGGAGCGGGTTTTGCTCGAACACCTTCCGATCGTTCGTTTTCTGGCTCGCCGCATTCACGAGCGCCTGCCGCAGCATGTGGATATCGAGGACCTGGTTTCGGCTGGAGTGGTCGGGCTGATGGATGCTTTTGCCAAGTTCGATCCCGAAAAGAAAGTGCAGTTTCGCAGTTATGCGCAGTTCCGCATCCGTGGCGCGATTCTGGACAGCCTGCGGACGCTGGACTGGAGTCCGCGCGAATTGCGCCGCAAGGGCCGCGCGGTCGAAGAGGCCATCCGCTCAGTCACGGCGCGGTTGGGCCGCGCCGCGGGCGAGGGCGAGGTGGCAGCCGAGATGGGGTTGAGCCTCGAGGATTATCAGCAGTTGCTGGGCGACCTGAAGGGCCTGGAGGTGGGCACCCTGCACATGGAGCGGAACGAGGATTCGGGCGAGGAAGAGTTGGCCTACGTGCCGGGCCGGCCCGACGAAGATCCTCTCTTCCGCTGCCTTCGGGGTGAGCTCGAAGGGCGGTTGGCCGATGCGATCGCTGGGCTTCCGGACCGGGAACGGCTGGTGATGACGCTCTATTACTTCGAGGAGATGACCATGCGGGAGATCGGCCTGGCGCTGGGGGTGGTTGAGTCGCGCGTGTCGCAGGTTCATGCCTCGGCCGTAGTGCACCTGCGGGCCGCTCTCAAGGATCTGGCGGCGCGCGGAGCTTTTGAACGAACCCGGGCGCGCAAGGCTCCCGAGAAAGCCAAGGGGTAACGGCAGATGGAAAAGATGTTGAAACAGGACGAGATCGACGCGCTGTTTGACGCGGCCAGAACCAGTGCGCCGGATGCGGTGCGGCCCGGCGCCGGACCGCGGGTGTCAGCGTACAACTTCTCCTCCGCGGGGCAGATCTCGACAGAGCAGTTGCGCGCCATCAGCATGTTGAACGACCTGTTCGCGCGTAATCTCACCCATAACCTGGCCGCGTGGCTGCGCACCCGGTTTCAGGTCAATCTGGTTTCCGCCGAGCAGATTCCTTTCAACGAATTTGTGCTGCGGATTCCGGAGATCAGCTATGTCGCCTCGGTGCGCCTGGAACCGCTCGGCGCGCTGTCGGTTTTGCAACTGGACCTGGCACTGGCGCCTCCGATCATCGACCTGCTGCTGGGCGGGGAAGGCAGGGAAGGGCCGATGCGCGAGATTACCGACATCGAGGAGTCGATCGTCGCCAGCCTCGTCGAGATTATCTGCCGCGAATTGACCGCGGCCTGGCAACCGGTGGGCCTCAGCTTCAACTTCGAGCGCCGGCAGATGCAGACCCAGGTGGCGCGCATCATGTCGGTTAACGAGAAAACGCTCTGCCTGAGCTTCGAGATCCGCATGCCGCACAGTGCGGGCCTGCTCAATCTGGCCTTTCCGGCCGTGGCCGCCAACACCATTCTGCGTCGGCTCACCTCCGACCGGGGCGGACGCCGCAGGCACGCCGGAGAGACTCGAGCGCGGTTGGAGGCGATGGCGCGGCGGATTCGCTTCGGCGCCTCGCTGCAATTGCCCTCCGTGCGGCTGGCGGCCAGCAGCCTGGAGGATTTGCAACCGGGGACGGTTCTTCGCCTCGATATCGCGGCCGGCGCCGTGCCCGAGTGGCAGGTCGGCGGCCAGCGGCTCTGTCACGCGCAAGCTATCCGGCAGGGTACGCGCCGCGCTGCCTGCATGGAGCGGCCATTCACAAAGGTGGAACCGTGAAAACCTATCTCGATTGCTGGGTCAGTGTGGCCGAGGCGTTGTTTCCCCAGGCTCTGGCCGGTGAGCCGGAACTGGCCGAGTCGCTTCCCAAGCCGCTGCCTGAGGGTTGCTTTGGATTTGCCGCGGTCCTGGCTGGAGACGAGGAGGGACGATTCGCCGTTGTCCTCGACGCCAGGATTCTTGAATTTCCGCTGATGGGCGAGGGCGTGGACCAGAAGGCGGGCTGGGCCGAGTTGCTGCGCGAGGTGGCCGACGCCGCGGCCGGAGAATTGCTGGCGAGGACCGGGAACCATTGCAAGGTCGAACGCTTTGAGGAGACCAGTGGCGAAAGCAAAGTCTCCCGCGCCTTCCAGTTGAAATCCGGAGATCGCTCCTGGACGATTCTGGTGCGGGATGAGGTCAAGGGCAGCAAACGTTCCGCGCTGCCGGCGACCAAGCCCGGCAAGGATCCTTCGGCCGAATCTTGTCCGGCGGCTTCACGCCGGGATACGCAGGCAGGTTCCGACACGGCGCTGAATCAGGGGACATCCTCAAACTCAAATATCGAACTGCTGCTCGATGTGGAACTGGAGGCCTCGCTCCGATTCGGCTGCCGGGAGATGCCGCTGGCCGAGATTCTGGACCTGGGACCGGGGGACGTGGTGCAGTTGGACCGTAACGTTGCCGACCCGGTCGACCTGATTGTGGGCGACAAGATTGTGGCCCGCGGTGAGGTGGTGCTGGTAAACGGAAACTTTGGCCTGCGGGTGACCGAGGTGGCCACGCCGAGAAAGCGGCTGGAGAGCATACGATGCCTCTTCTAAGCGGAGATCGTGGCAGTGACGGGCAAACGTTCAACGACGCATTTTCCGATCGGCGGACGGGCGAAGGAGCTGCACGCGTTTTGACTGGCGGGACCGGCCTCAACGAGCAGAGGGGTTGGCCTGGTTTTACCGGAACCTGTGGTAACCCGGAGTGCCGCTCCGGCTGGCTGCATCTGTTGCGCAGCCGCAGTGCGCCGGTTTTCGAAGGCGGATGGAGCTGTTCCCTGGAGTGCACGGCGGCTCAGGTCGGCGCGGCGGTGCGCCGCGAGCTCAATGGGCGGGGCATCGCGCAGGAGATCCACCGTCATCGGATTCCGCTGGGCCTGGTGATGCTGGAACAGGGATGGATCACCTCAGGGCAACTGCGTCAGGCACTGGATGCGCAGAAGGCGGCTGGGGCGGGAAGGCTCGGTCACTGGCTGGTGCGCCAGCAGGGAGTCCCGGAGCAGCTTGTAACCAGGGCGCTGGGACTGCAGTGGAGCTGTCCGGTGCTGCCCCCGGATTTTCTCGACGGCGAGGGGCTGACCGGCCTGGTGCCGCGGCTGTTCGTGGATGCCTTTGGGGCGCTTCCTCTCCGGGTGGCGGCGGGCAAACTGCTGTACCTGGGATTTGAGGACCGGATTGACCCGGTGCTGGCGCTGGCTATCGAGCGGGTTACAGGATTGCGGGTGGAGTGCGGCCTGGTGCAGGGGTCGCTGTTTCGCCCCGCGCACACCCGCATGCTGAGCGCGAAGTTTCCCCCCGTGGAGTTGATTGAAGCCGCGGGTGAGCCGGCGCTGGCACATGCGGTTGCCAGGGTAATCGAGAGAGTGCGGCCCGCCGAGTCGCGCCTGGTCAGAGTCCACGACTGTGTTTGGCTCAGGATGTGGATCAAGCCTCGGGGCGGACCGGCAGCGGCCGAGCCGGGCATCGTCAGGGATCTGATTGCCTCAATCGGCGCTCACTGACCGGCGCCCACTGAGCGGTGGAACCGGATACCGGCTCATGCATTTCGCGCGTGGGCCGATGAACACCAAAGTGGAGGAGCCTGGGCATGCATGAGATTCGAACCCTGATTGTGGACGATTCCTCGGTGATGCGGAAAATTGTTGAGCGTTCGCTGCGGCAGGCGGGACTGGAACTGACGGAGGTGCACGAGGCCGGCAGCGGTTTCGAGGGGTTGGAAGTGTTGAGGACGAGGGAAGTAGACCTGATTCTCTCCGATATCAACATGCCGTCGATGGATGGCCTCGAGTTCCTGCGCCAGATCCGGTTGCAGAATCTTGCTCCCGGCGTCCCTGTGGTGATGATTACCACCGAGTCCAGCGAGGAGCACGTCAAGCAGGCCATCCAGGCCGGCGCGCGGGGGTATATCCGCAAGCCGTTCACGGCTGAGCAGGTAAAGGAACGGGTGCTGCCGCTGGTGCACGCGGCGTAGCCGGGAAGGACCGCAATGTTGTTGAACGGTGTCCGAAAGGCCGCGGTCGCGCATGCGCGAGAGAGCGGCACAAACGAAATGGAGCATACGATGGCGGTTTCGTTGCGTGAGTCCGTGCAAGAGGTTTCCAATCCTCGGAACCTGGATGCGAGCGTGGATGAGGTCTTTCAGATGATGCTGGGAGTGAAAACCCGGCGGGTTCCGGGTCCGGTGGAGGTCGAACAGGACTCCGTGACCGCCGTGGTGGGTTTCGGCGGCCTGTTGAGCGGGGCCTGTGTCTTCCGGAGCGGCAGCCATTTGGCGATGAGAATTGCCGAGTGCATGACGGGCACGCATTTTGAGGATGTCGACGACACCGTTAAGGATGGAGTCGGGGAGATCTGCAACATGCTGGCGGGCGCGTGGAAGGGAAAAGTTCCGGATCTTGCGGCCAACTGCGGGTTGTCGATTCCGGCTGTGATTACCGGACGGGACTATAACCTGCATGTTCAGGCGCCGGAGTTCAAACTGGTGCATGCCTACGAATTCGAGGATGCCGGCTTCGAAGTGACCATTATTTGTGACGGCATTATGTAGATCCTGCATCAATCTGCCCGTGGCGCCCGAGGGACTCGGTGTCCGCGCGCCACGGCATATGGTTCAAAAGAACCGCGATTCCCGTGTTCCTAATTTCTCCTAATTCTTCGCTTCGCATTCCGGCTATCCGACTGCATCTCTCCTCCCGTAATCGAGGAGATACCTCCGATGGACAGCGGATACTATGCGGCGATGACCGGGTTGATTGCCCGAACCCAAGCTCTGGATATCGCGGCGACCAACCTGGCCAACGCGCAGACTCCGGGCTTCCGGGCCGAGCAGGAGTTTTTCCGTTCCGTGCTGCTCGGGCCCGACGCCGCGGATTCGCAGTTGGGGCAGACGGTCAACAACTATGGCCTATTGGGGGGCGACCGGCTCAACATGAGCCAGGGCTCGCTTCAGCAGACTGGCAATCCCCTGGATCTGGCCATCGAAGGCGAGGGTTTTTTTCAGGTTCAGACGGCTAACGGCCCCCGCTTCACCCGCGACGGCAGTTTCCACCGCGCTCCCAACGGCCAGCTGGCGACGGCGGCGGGGGAGCCGGTTCTGTCAGCTTCCGGTCAGCCGATTGCGGTTCCTCCCGGCGATGTTTCAATCGGTTCCGACGGTGCACTTTCGGTGGCCGGCGGCGTGGCCACCACCGTGGGGGTCTTCACATTTCCTTCTGGGGTGCAGCTAAAGCCGGAGGGAGCCAATCGCTACCTTGCTCCGGAGCAGACTCCGGTCTCGCTGTCCAGGAACGCGTCGGTGCGCCAGGGAGCCATCGAGTCCGCCAATCAGGGCGCAATTCCCGGCGCGCTGAACGTAATGCTGATTCAGCGCGAGGCCGAGATGATGCAGAAGGCCCTCACCGTCTTCCACACCGAGTTCAACAAGTTCGCAACCGAGGATCTGCCCCGCGTATAGCGGAAGATCCTCGTCCGGGACGAGGAGAAAAATGATTCGAGCCTTGTATACAGCGGCAAGCGGGATGAGCGCGCAGGAACTGAACCTCGACACCATCGCCAACAATCTCGCCAACTCGTCGACCACCGGCTTTCGCCAGTTGCGCCTCGAGTTTCAGGACATGGTCTATCAGAATCTGGTGACGCCGGGCGCGGCGCAGAGCCAGTCGACGGTTGCGGCCGGGCTGCAAGTGGGGCTGGGAACAAAATCGGCGGCGACCGAGGTGATTATGACCCAGGGGGCGCTGAACCAGACCTCGAATCCGCTGGACGTGGCCATCGAGGGGAGCGGGTTCTTCCAGGTGCAGCGGCCTGACGGCAGCATTGCCTATACCCGCGCCGGGCAGTTTCAACAGAACAGCCAGGGGACTCTCTGCACCACGGATGGCGACCCGATTATTCCCACCATCACCATTCCCGCGAACGCAACCGCGGTCACCATTACCCAGTACGGAGTGGTGAACGCCACGCTTCCGGGGCAAACCAACCCGTCGCAGCTGGGCCAACTCCAGTTAGCGACATTTCCAAACCCTGGGGGCCTGGAGAGCATGGGCTCGAACCTGCTGCAAGCGACGCTGAATTCCGGCAACGCGGTTACCGGCAACCCCGGAGGGACCGAGGGACTGGGATCGCTGCAGCAAGGATATCTTGAGAACTCCAATGTGGACGTTGTCACGATGTTTGTGCAGATGGTTCTGGCGCAGCGGGCGTATGAATCGAACTCCAAAGTGATCAAGGCCGCTGACGATATGTATTCGCAGGTCAATAACATGACTCGGTAAACCCGATGTATTGGGTGAAAGGCCGCGGTGCGCAAAAAAATGAAAACAGACGTCAAAATCCGATTCGGCGCAACCCTGCTGGCTCTCTTGATCGCGCAGAGGACTTCCGCTCAGCGGCTTCCGGTTCAGGCTGCGGAGAATGCGGAGGTCTACCGCGAGATCGACGACCCAAGTACAGGCTCCCGGTGGCTGCTGACGATCGATCCGAGGCATCCCGGTGGGCCCGGACGGTTGTTGCCGGCCGAAGCGCAGCCGAAAGGCCGCTCGCCGCAAACTGAGGATACGCGCATCGCGGCCCCGGTTGCCGTTCCTGTCATCCACGCCGGGGATCGCGTGATTGTGGAAGAGCATTCCGAGGTGGCGGAGGCGCGACTGGAGGGATTTGCGCTGGGTCCGGCCGCTGTGGGCGCTCCGCTGAGTCTGCGATTGGTTATCGGTGGGAGAGTGGTCAGGGCAGTGGCAGCCGCCCCTGGACGCGCGATCCTGCAACCTGGGATGCAATTGGGGATGCAACCGGGTATGCAAGCGGGGAAGGGAGAGCGGCCATGAGATGCCGGCATTATGTCGCGGTTGTCTTTCTTGGAACTGTTTTTCTTTGCGGCGTCTCATTGCCGCCAGTTCATCCTCAAGCCTCGAACCAAAAGCACATTCCGCTTCTTCCAGCCGCCAAACCTACGCCTCCGGAAGAGGCTCTCCACGCCTACATTGAGAGGGTGCGGGCTCAGCAGGCGGCGGAAGTTCGCACAACTGGATCGATCTGGAGCCCCGAGGGAAGACTGGTGCGGCTGGGGACCGATGCCAAGGCCGCGCGGCTGCACGACGTGGTATCGATTGTGGTCACTGAAAGCCTGGCCGCCTCGACCGACGGCCAAGTCAAGAATTCACGGGCCTCGAACGCCAACTCCGGACTGACCTCGCTCTTCGGTCTTCTCAAAAGCTCAAATGCGCTACAGAACCTGGTCGGCATGAACGCGAGTTCGGGGTTGACCGCAGGGGGACAAAGCACGACCAACTCCAGCCTGGCCACGACTTTTGGCGGAGAAGTGGTGGACGTGCTGCCCAACGGAATGCTGGTGGTGCAGGCCACCAGGCAGTTGACCTTTTCGCAGCAAACGCAGCTGATCAAGCTGCGGGGGCTGGTGCGTCCCGAGGATGTGAGTTCGCAGAACCAGGTGCTGTCAACCGCAATGACCGATCTTGAACTCGAAGTCACCGGAAAGGGCATCATCAACGACTCGACGTACCGGCAGAACCCGCTGGTGCGCTTCCTTCAAAAGCTGCTGGTGTTTTAAGAACAGGGAATAGGGAACAGGGAATAGGGAACAGGGACTAGGGATTAGGGACTAGGGAATAGGGGCGGTGATGCTGAGTCGAGAGCTTATCCCGGACGCGAACCATGGGCGAGTTCCGCGCCGCCGGCGCATTTCCGTCGCCGGTATCGCTTTGTTCGTATTGCTGGCTCAGGCGGCGGGCTATTGCGAGACCCCGCCGCAGTTGGCGCGGATCAAGGATGTGGCAACCATCGAGGGAATTCGCGATAACCAGCTTGTGGGCTACGGCCTGGTGGTTGGGCTGCATGGCACCGGGGACAGTTCGCAGACAGTGTTTCCGGCGCAGACGCTGATCTCGGCCCTTGAGCGGATGGGCATCACCGTGCCGCAGACCGGGTCGAACAGCGCCAGCAACATGCAGGTAAAGAATATGGCCGGTGTCTTTGTGGTGGCCACGCTGCCGCCCTTCAGCCGGCCGGGTTACAAGATGGACATCACGGTTTCTTCGGCGGGAGACGCGCGCACGCTTGAGGGCGGCATCCTATTGATGACACCGCTTTACGGGCCGGATGGACAGGTCTACGCCCAGGCACAGGGGGCCTTGCTGCTGGGCGGATACATGGCGACCGGCGGGGGCAGTTCGAAACAGGTCAACCACCCAACCACGGCCCGGATTCCCGGCGGCGCCCTTGTGGAGCGCCCGGTACCGTTCGACCTGAAGCAGATGCACACGGTGAGCGTGGTGTTGAACGACGCCGACTTCCACACCGCGGAACGGATGGCCGCCGCGATCAATCGCGCTCTTGGTTCCTCACGCGCCCACGCGGTCGATAGCCGGCGGGTGGAGGTTTCGGTAGTTCCGGATGAAGACATGGCGGAGTTGTTGGATCGCGTGGAAGCCGTTGAAGTGGAGGTTTTTCCGAGGGCCCGGGTGGTGGTGAATGAACGCACAGGGACGGTGGTGATCGGGGGAACGGTTCGCCTTCAGCCGGTTTCGATTCTGCACGGGGGGCTTTCGGTGAACGTGGTCAGCGAAACCAGGGTCTCGCAACCGAATCCCGGTGCGGCGGGGACGAGGGAGGTGGTACAGCAGACGACGGTCCAGGCCCAGGACAGGCCGGTGAACCGTATTGAGTTGAAACAGGGGGCAACGGTCGAAGATCTGGTCCAGGAATTGCAGCGGACCGGAGCAGGCGCGCGCGATGTGATCTCGATATTGCAGGCGATGAAGGAAGCCGGCGCGCTGGAGGCTGACCTCGAGGTCTTGTGACCGAACTGCGTGAAAGGCATCTGCGTGGAAGGGAAGTGCTGGGATGGATTCGATTGCGGCGATAAAGGCGCAGGGGACGGGCGGCGAGGCAGCGCCTCAGCCGCGGTTGGTTCGGGCGGCGCATGAATTTGAGGCGCAGATGATGAAGGAACTGATGAAGCCGTTGACCAACGGCAGCTCGCTGACAGGTGAGGAAGACGGCTCGGATTCGGGTTGCGGCGGGGCGCTGGGGGAGTTTGCGACCGAGTCTCTGGGACGTGCGCTGAGCGATCAGGGAGGGTTCGGGATTGCCGCGAGCATTGTGAAGGATCTTTCCCGTTCCGGTAACCAGAGCGCAGCCGGGAATGTAACTGGAAATTTGCACGGAAATCCTGGGATCAAGGCTTCTGAATGACTATTGTGATTAGCAGGGCCGCCGATAGACCCAGCAAGGAGCAATGCGTATGGATATTCGCAGTAGTTTGGATGGATTGAAATCACTCTTGGGAGTCACGCCGCCCGCTACGACGGCCCCGCAGAACAGGAATTCCCCTGCGCCAAACAGCA
>JBEKZG010000279.1:0-5531 GCA_049510095.1 Occallatibacter sp. | reverse complement strand
ATCCGGAGTAGGCAACAACCCTGTCAGGTCGAGCGTGACCCGCCGGATCAGAGCTGCCCTGTCGGCTTCCGGAGAAGGCCGGAGACCCGCTTGTTCCAACCTGGCAAGAATGAAGGAATCGATCGGCGTCTTCACCCATGCGGCGTCGGCTTGTGGCAGGGGAACGGCTTGACGAACCGGCGCTTCGAAAGCCCAATGCGGACGGTACGCTGACCCTTCACGAATCCACTCCCTTAGCGTCGCGATCTCGCCTACGCTCATCGGCTTCGCTTCGCCTTCGGTGGTTTGCGGCATCAGATAATGTGGATCCTTGGATTCGATCCGCCTGACCAATTCGCTTTTTTCGGGATGCCCGGGAACAATCGCATCCGGCCGATGCGGGCGCTTCCTCAGAGCCCATTCCGCAAGGTCAAGGCGAAGATCCGCCTTTCGCATCTCTGGATCTGGACCGTGACAACTGAAACAGCGACTCGCGAGGATTGGCTGCACGTCCTGATTAAAGTCCAGACGGCGCGCAGATGTGCGACGACAACCCACAAGGGTGCTCAAAACAAAGGCAGCCACTAGTGAAATGAGGGCGAGCTTTATGTATCGATGCGGCATGGGGTATGGCTGGCTTATATGCTCGGGCTCCGTGACAGAGGGTCTTAGGACGGGAGTTCGCAACCCACTAATCAGTACATTGTATTGCCGAGTATTGCCGATTTTCGCGCTGACTCGAGGAAAATCTTTTCGCTGTGCACGGTCATAGTGCCACCTCCAGTTGGATATGGGCTGCCCAATATGGCTAGCGTCCATGGCAAAACAAGATCTCGCAACAGTTCTACTCCGGTCGAGCAACATGCGTCCGGAACGGAAAGGGTTGCGCACCCTATTGCGGTTCGGATTCCACCGGCGGCTTTCCCAGAATCAAGGCCTGGTCGCGTTCCAGAGAGGATTGCCGGAGTTCCTGCGAGCGCGCCAGCGCCTTCTGCGCGAGTTCGGCTTGGCCGAGCTTCCGGTACGCCAAAGACAACTGATAATGGACGTTGCCGTAGTGGTCCAATGGAGCCGCCTTCTCGAGTCTTGGGATCGCATCGGCAAACTGTCCCATGTGCACGTATGCCGTGCCCAACAGGCCGCTGGCTTCATTCAGATTGGGTTGAAGTCGCAGCGCACGCTGTAGATAGGGCACCGCCTTTTCGTTCTCCCGGTTCTGCACATACAGGCGTCCCAGCAGATACAGCGTCTTGGTGCGCGAAGGATCCAGCGCCACGGCCTTCTCCAACTCACCCTGCGCGTCTCCGTCGGCGTGATTATCGAGGTAGAACTCTCCCAGTGCTTCGTGAAGTTCGGCCTCATTGGGGCGCAACTGCAGGGCCATCTGATACTCTTTGATCGCATCGTCCATATCCCGGCGAAAGACGGAGCCTTCGGCACGCAGCTGGTGAGTTCGCCAGGAGTCGGGAAAAGAATCTTCGAGCCGCGCATAGGTCTCTGCCCCCAAGGCTTGGTATGTCCGCTCCAACCAGTAGCTGGCCTCGGCATTCACATGGGGTTCGCCATGCACTTGCGCCAACTTGTCAGCCGCACTTTCGTATTGCTGCAGTATGAAGTAAGTTTTTCCGAAGAGGAGCTGGTTCGATCCGGATAGCTGTTTTGCAGTTTTTAGAGAAGCAATGCAGCGGGAATAGAGGTGAGCGTTGCAAGGGCTCGAATTCGCATGTGCCGGCGAAGCGGCATGGGAAGCCATCTGCCACTTCGAAAAGTCATTTTCGAAAGATTTCCATTGCCGCTCTGAAAGCGCGTTGTCATTCACAGCAGAATAAAGATCCGCCAGCAGGAAATGCTCGTCTGGCCCTTCGGGTTGATCCCGTAACCGTGAGATGGAAGCCTGCGCCACCTCGGGTGTGAGTTCGATCGAGGGGAATTCCGGTCGCAATTTCAAGAATTCCGGAGAGATTTTCCAAACTTTGTCGACTGAGGCAAGCGCCTCCGTGGCGTGGCCTTTGGCCAGTTGCAGGGTTGCCAGTCCAAGCCATGCCCGCTCATATCGAGAATCATGCTGCAGCTCGAGGTGGAATTCTGTTTCTGCGTCTTCCAGCTTTCCGGCATGGAGATAGCTTTCGCCGAGCAATGTGTGCAAGCCGGATTGTACCGGCTCAATGGCGAGAGCTTTCTTGTATTCCTGTGCGGCATCTTCCCAGCGATTGCGTTCGGATAATGTATCGCCAAGAAAACGATGCCCCCAGGCCGACTCGCGATACAGACGAGCACCCCTGTACGCCAAACGAGCCGCCAGATCGAGATATTCGTGTCCAAGCTTGAACCAGGCCTCGGCCTTATCGGAGTCGAGGGCGGCAGACTGACGGAACTCCTCAGCCGCGCCGCGAAAGTCCTCCTGACTCAAGGAATACAAAGCCATGGCCTCATGCGCATCACGGTTGGAAGGGTCGAGCTTCAATGCACGCTGGAGAAACGGGCTGGCTTTTTCTGGAGAGCCGAGTTTGAGGTAATCCATTCCGACAATCACATTGAGGCCGGGAAGGTTTGGCCTTTCGCGCAGAGCCTTGCCCAGATGGCGGACCGCCAGGTCGTACTCGATAAGGCTCTGATAAGCCAGGCCCAGGTTGACCTCAGCCTCGATCAGGTTTGGGTCCAGGGCAAGCACCTTCTTGAATTCCTCGGTCGCGCGGGTAAACTCGCCCTGTCGGAGCGCTGCCTGGCCCGCACGGAAAGATGATTCGATGTCCTGCTCGGACGACTGGGCGGTCGCAAATCTGGGCGCCAAAAGCGAGAGCGTAAGGAAAAAGAACGTGGTTACGGTGCCGATCCTCATGGTTCAGAACTGAGAATACCAGCCTGTGGGAAGGCAAGGAGGGAAGAATTGGTTGTGTCCGGACGGGCAGGGAACCCGTCCGGACACAAGCTTTGCGCAGCTAGAATTTGAATCGTAAACCGAACTGAATGACGCGTGGCAAATTGTACTGTCCTGTAACCTGCCCAATTTGAGAACCATATCCGTCGGGCGGATTAAATTGGGGCCGGTTGAAGGTGTTAAAGAACTCAGCTCGGAACTCGAGACCCATTCCTTCCGGACCAAACTGAGTATTCTTGAAGATCGCAAGGTCAAAGTTCTTAATGCCGTCGTCTCGTATGTTTGGCTCCGTGCGTGAATCGTTGCCGTAGCTGTAGTCCGTGGCGGGGACAAACACCGAAGTGTTATACCACTGGGTTAACCGCTGGTCGAGCGAACCGTGCGTAAGACTCGAGTAGGCGGTTCGGTCCGGACGGGCGCACCCCACTTCGGGGATTCCGGAGTTGCTCAGTGGGCTGGGGCAGCCACCCACGATGATGGGGAAGCCACGCTGCAAGGTGATGATGGGGTCAAGTCCCCACCCGCCGATCACCTTGTCGACGACTCCCCTGGAGTCGCCTAAGAATTTCCTGCCGTGGCCAATGGGCAGATCCAAAACGGCAGCGATCACCAGACGCTGTGGAACGTCGAAGCCATCCAGGCTGCGCTCGCCGCGGAGATTGTAGGCATTGGCATCGCCCCAGCTCGGTGAGGCCGCTTCCAGCCAGTTGATTTCCGAGTTGGTGTTGTCGATCAGTTTGGAAACGGTGTAGGAAGCGAGCACTTGCGAACCCGCCGCCAGCCGCTTTGTCACTTTCAACTGCATGGAGTGATAGATGGAATCGCGGTTATCCGGCTCTTCCATGCTCACGTCGTCAAATTGCGGGAATGGCAGCAGCAGCTGAGCCTGCTTTACCGTTGCGTTGGTTCCCGCCCCACCCGACTGCACAGGTCCGGTGCATTGGCCGGGCACTGCACTCACGCAATTGCCGGCAAATGGGTTAGTCACTGTGTTCGTTAGGTAGGCAATCTGAGCCAGCGCCGCGGCGTTTCCCGCTGGACCAGTGGGCAGATACTGCGGTTGTAGTTGGTCGAGATCCTGACTATGCTCCGGCAGGTGCGTACCTTTCGAACCGGCATAAGCGACATCAACGAGCAGTTCGCCAGGGAACTGCCGCTGGATGTCGAAGTTCCACTGTTGAACGTAGGGCGCCTTAAAGTTGGACAAAGCTGCCCCGTTCCCATTTCCCTGCACGTCGATCAGGGCCTGGTTTCTGCCAAAGGGCGGGATGATTCCGCCCGGGAAAGGATTCGAGATCGTGGCGTTTGGGGTAACGCCGTCCGACAGGTAAGTCAACCAAGGCGTGGTGAAGGAGTTGATGAACAAGTTGTGTGGCGCATCATCCCAGCGCACGTCAACCGGCAGGTAGAACATTCCGTAGCCCATCCGGACCACCGTGTTCTGGTCCAGCTGATACGAGGCGCCCAGATGCGGGCTGACATTCTTCCAAGCCGGGAATGGACTGCGGCTGGAATGCCGGCTGGAGTCAACCAGATCATAGCCACCTTTCAGGTTGGGGAAGGAGCCGGATAAGGCTGGATCCAGGGCGAGCAGTGGACTCGTCTCCGTTGTATTCAAAGCCACGATCCGGTTTTGGCGCTCTGTCCAGTCCCCCTGTATATCGAAGCGTACGCCCAGGTTCAACGTCAGCTTCCGGGTGAGCTGGTAAGTATCCCCGGCAAAGATCGCTCCATAGAGATTCTCGTCAGCAGTGCGAGCCGGTTCGGTCACACTGCCGCTGTCGCCGTATCCGAGCAAGAAGGAAGCGAAGCCATTGCCGCTGCTGCCGTTCGCGCCGGGAGTGCCCAGGGTAGAATCTTCGGGATTGGCCGCCGTCGACTTCGCATTGAATTGGAACAAGCCGGCCGGATCGTTGCTCTGATAGTAGTTGTTGCGGGCGATACGATAGTCTCCGCCGACTTTCAGCGTGTGCTTGCCGAAGAGCCGCGTCAGCACCGGGCTGACGAAGGGGGTATCGTCATAAGCGCCGATGCCGCTTCCGGTCCCCTGCGCGCACCAACCGCCGCCCCATCGATTGTCACCCGACTGCTGCGAAACGCACACCTGCGGGATGTGAGTGTAGGTCATCTCGGGAGCAAGCGTCGCCCAGTTCGGACCAAACTTCGACAGATCGATGCCCTCGCTCAAAGGCGTCCGCACGTATACATAACGGGTTTCACCCACGGCCACGTCTAAGACGGTCCTGGGCGAGAAAGCAAACGTGTAATGCAAGGCTAGTTGCTGGGCCGTGGTTGTTTCGGTGCAACGGTCGGTGCAAATCTGACTGAACGGATTGTCGGGCAGCGAGAGGATGTAGGAGTGAGTGTAGCGTCCGTAAATCCTCTGCTTCGCGCTCAGGTTGTAATCGATGCGGCCATTGTACTGATTCGTGTCGCCGCCCGCGCTGAAGCTTTCGACGAAGTTGCCGGTGGGGTTATTCTCCTGGCCCGGGGTGGGCATGGGAAAGTAGCCCAACAAAACTTGCGCGGTCGGGTCGATTTTACCCGGAGGAAGCATATTGCCCAGGAAGGGCGTCCTGCAGACACCGCCAGCACCGCAGTTCGTGCTGGTGGTTGGGTCGTAAATCGTCAAGGGCGCGGTAGTTCCGCTGGTGCCAACGCCGGAGAAGTCGCC
>JBEKZG010000278.1:0-5570 GCA_049510095.1 Occallatibacter sp. | reverse complement strand
TTCGCGAACTGAGGGGCGAGAAGATCGACATCATCGAGTACAGCGACGAAATTACGACGTTTGCCGAGAAGGCGTTGCAGCCGGCGAAGGTGAGCCGCGTGTCTATTTCCGACCTGACGGAAAAGCAGCTCGAAGTGATTGTGGACGATACGCAACTGTCGCTGGCCATCGGCAAGAAGGGGCAGAATGTGCGCCTTGCGGCGAAGCTGCTGGGCTGGAAGATCGACATCAAGAGCGAAGAGGAGAAGCGTCAGGAAGTGGAGCAGCAGATGCAGGCTCTCTCCGGCGGACCCTCGACGCCGATTGAGCATGTTGCCGAACTGGGCGATGGGATTATCCAGAAGCTGGTGGCGGCCGGGATTACCACGGTGGAAGCGCTGGCCGATATGACTCCCGAACAACTGGAAGAGATTCCGGGGATCGGCGAGAAGACGCTGGAGCGGATCAGCGTGGCGGTGCGGCACTATTTTGGTCATTTTGAGCAGGGTGAAGAAGGCCACGTGGTGGAAGGCGAGCCGATTGGCGCAGTGCACGAGGAAGCAGGCGGGGAAGTTTCCGTGGAGGAGGCCGTTCAAAAGGGCGGTGAAGCGGAAATTGAGAGTGCGCCAGCAGTGGCGGAAACGGCGGAAGCTGAAGCCGAGAACGCCGCGGACGTTCTGAAGGAAGCGGAAAGCGTTGAAGCGGCGGAGAGGGAATCCGAGCCCATCCCCGCGATAGAAGACGCAATTGAGAACGTACCGGAAGCCGATGAGACTGCGGAACTGGAAGCAAGCGAGATTGAGGAAGAGCAGGCAGGCAGCGAGGACGGCGCATAACATGCGCCCCCTTTTTTCCTGTTTTTCAGGCAATAATGTAAGTTCAAACAACTGCCAATGCCATGAGGTAGCTATGAGCGACTAAGGGCTTTGGGGCACACAATCTGAAAAGAGGCGGATGAGTAAGGTTCGAATCAACGATCTCGCGCGCGAGATGGAAGTCAAGAGCCGGCAGATTCTTGACATTTTGGCGGAACTCGGCCTGGCCGAGGGCAAAACCCACTCCAGTTCGCTGGAAGAATACGAGGCGGAGAAGGTTCGCGTGCATTTGGGCCGCGGATCGCACGGTCACGGAAGTCCCGCAGCCTCACGCGCTCCGCAGGGTATTACGCCGAAGATCGATCTCTCGCATGTATCCAAACCCGGCGACGTACTGAAGGCCATTCTGGCCAACAAGCAGAAGGAAGAACAAGAGGCGAGGCAAAGCCATGCGCCGGTGCGTACACAAGCGCCGCCGGGCACGCCCCCCAAATCGCCTGTAGCCGCGCCGCCACGGCCTGCGGCGCCTGCTGTGACCGTAGTTGCGGCACATCCGTCGCCCGTGCCGCCGGGCCGTCCGGAAGCACGCAAGATTTTCCCTCAACCGCGAAGCGCGCCGCCCATTGTCGCCGCCCCCCCGGCCGCTCCGGCTATCGCATCGCGGCCGCCGTCTGGCCCGGTGGTGGCCAAAGCGCCTGCCGGCACGGTGGCCGTTGCACGACCGGCGGTGGTGGTTGCGCCGCCTGTCGCCGTAGTGGTGAAGCCGCGGGTTGCGCCGGCGCCCCGCGAAGAGCAAGCGCGCCCGGTGGAGCAGACCCCGGTGGTGGTCAAGCCGCCGGTTGCACCGGTTGCACCTGCGGTGACGGGAGCTCCGGTTGCGGGCCCGGTTTCGAGTCCGGCTGCGCCTCCTGTTGCCTCGCCTGTCGCACCGTCTGTCTCGGCGTCCGCGGATCCTGCCGTCGCGGTTGCCGCAGCGCCCGCGCCCGTGGCTGCTGCGCCTTCGGCAGCTCCCCCGGTTGCGGTTGAGGCGGCTCCGATTGACCCAGCGGCCGCCGCAGCCATTCAACAGATTTTTGCCGCACTTCCGGAGAAGCCAACGCCAGCCACGACGCAAGAAACTGAAGCAGCAGTTCCCGGGGAGGCTGCGTCCGCGCCTTTCCAACGGCCACAAGGCCATACACACAGCCCCTCCCCAACCGCAGCGCTACCGGCGCGGCGGGTGGTGATGCCGCAAACCGGACCCCGTCCGGTTTACAAGGCGCCCATCGTGGTGACACCTCCTCCCGTGGAGGGTACTGGCAACCAGGCCGCAGGCGCGGGTATTCAGCGTGGAAAGCCTATTTTTGACCGGCGGCCGTCAAGCGGTCCGGGCAGCTATCCGCAGCGAACACCTGGAGGCCCTCCACCGGCGCCTGGACAGTTTCCAGGGGGCCCAAGGCCCAAGCATCCGACGCGAACCACACCGGGCGGCTATGCCGGAGCCGGTGGACCAGGCGGGCCTGGAGGACCGGGTGGTCCCGGCGCACGCCCTGGCTTTGGCGCGCGGCCCGGCTTTGGACCGCCGCGTCCGGGAGGATTTGGCGGACCACGGCCAGGCCCTGGCGGGGCACCTCCGCCGACGGGCGAGGCGCCGCGGCCGCAGCGTGCGCCTGCCAAGGGACGCGGACGCGGCGGACAGCAGTATCCGAAGACCAAGGAAGGCCCGATGAAGGGCTTTGTGCCGCCGCCGCGTTATGGCGGGGTGCAATATGGCGGGGAACCGCTGCCCATCACACGTGAGATTACGGTCACGGAAGGCATCAGCGTAAAGGACTTGGCGGAGAAGGTGGAAGTGCGCGCCAAGGATCTGATCGCCACGCTTCTGATGAGCGGAATCTTTGTGACGGTGAACCAATCGCTCGACGCCGAGATGATCAAGGATGTGTCGGCCAAGTTTGGCGCAGCGGCAACGGTGATCAGCTACGAAGAAGAGATTGCGAATCAGGCGATCGAAGAAGTGCTGGAGGCCGAGAACACGGGTGAGCTGGAAGTGCCGCGGTCTCCTGTGGTGACTGTGATGGGGCATGTGGACCACGGCAAGACTTCGTTGCTGGACGCGATTCGCAAGACGGACGTGGCGGCGGGCGAGGCTGGCGGGATCACGCAGCACATCGGCGCTTACAAGGTTCGGTTCGCCAAGGAAGGGTCTCCGGCTTACGGCCGCGAGATCGTCTTCCTGGATACGCCGGGCCACGAGGCCTTCACCCGCATGAGAGCACGTGGCGCCAAGGTGACCGATATTGTGGTTATTGTGGTGGCAGCGGACGACGGCGTGATGCCGCAGACGCTGGAAGCGATTGACCATGCGAAGGCAGCCAACGTGCCGATTATTGTGGCAGTGAACAAGATCGACAAGCCTGAGGCGAACCCGGACCGGGTGAAGAAGCAGCTTGCCGACAGAGGCCTGATTCCGGAAGAGTGGGCGGGCGCGGGCCAGGAGGGCACCGTATTTGTTGAGGTTTCCGCGAAGAAGGGTATCAACCTCGACTTGCTGCTGGAGATGATCTGCCTGGTCTCCGACATTCGCGCACCGAAGGCTACACCGGGACGCAAGGCCGTGGGCTCGGTGATCGAAGCCAAGCTGGATCGCGGGCGTGGCGCTGTAGCGACGGTGCTGGTGCAGGATGGAACGCTGCACCTGAATGACAGCTACATTGTGGGCAACACCTTCGGCAAGGTCCGCGCGATGTTTGACGATCGCGGACGCGCGCTGGAGGAAGCCGGGCCATCGACCCCGGTGGAAGTGCTGGGCCTTGAAGCTATGCCCGATTCCGGTGACACGTTCCTTGTGGTGGCCGATCGCGACAAGGCGAAGGGCATTGCGCAGTACCGCAAGATGAAGGAGCGCGAGGCGCAACTGGCGAAGAGCTCGCGTGTCTCGCTGGAAGGGCTGGCGGAGCAGATTCGCACAGCAGGTGTGAAGGACTTGCCGCTGATTATCAAAGGCGATGTTACCGGATCGGTGGAAGTGCTGGCCGACTCGCTGGTGAAGATGTCGACGGAGAAGGTGCGGATCAAGGTTATCCACTCCGGCGTGGGATCCATTACGGAAAGCGACGTTCTGCTGGCGACGGCTTCGAACACGATCATTATCGGATTCAACGTCAGGCCGGAGCGCAAGGCGGCTGAGCTTGCGCAACAGGAAGGTATCGAGATTCGCCTGCACTCGATTATTTACGAGTTGCAGGACGAAATTCGACTGGCGATGATGGGGCTGCTCGACCCAACGTTCAAGGAAAACTATGTCGGCCGGGCGGAGGTTCTGAACATCTTCAAGATTCCGAAGGTGGGCACGATCGCCGGCTGCCGTGTGCTGGATGGCGTGATCCGCCGCGACGCGGAGATCAAGGTGATGCGCGGGGACGAGCAGGTATTCAAGGGCAAGATCAACTCGCTCAAGCGCTTCAAGGACGATGCACGCGAAGTGACCAATGGCATGGAGTGCGGCATTGGGCTCTCAGGCTTCGGAGATCTGAAGGAAGGCGACATGATAGAAGCCTTCTCGACGGAGAAACTGGCTGCGGATCTGGGGGCGCTTACGAGCGCGAAGGCGTAGGACGACTAAGACGCAACAAGAAAACGGCCCGCTTCTCTTCGCGAGAAACGGGCCGTTTGCATTCAGGTAGTCTTTTTTCGAGCCTCAACAATCAAAGGAACCGCAACAGCGTATCCGGATGTTCTCTCTTCACACGGGCAAACCAAGCACACGGAAAGTAGAGCACCAGAACCACGCCGGCCCACACGGCACAGACCACGGCAAGCCCGTGCCCATACGGCTGCCCATCCGGCGGATAGTTCAGAAAGAATCCACCGTGGAATAGCCAGCGCACCGGCTGATGAGAAACGAATCCGAGAAGAATTGCCGCAAGGTGAATGACGAATAAATGCAGAATGTAAAAGAACAACGGCACACGCCCATAGGTTTCGAGTACCCGCCCAAACCGTCCCCATGAACCCGCAGCGGCCAATGCAAGCAAAATGAAGATGACTCCCAGTGTCATGAGCAGATATTCGAGCGACGGCGGATACTTCTCCACATCGAAGAACAGGATGATGGTCTTCGACAGGGTTGGCAAGACATGCCAGTCGCCGGGCGTGGAGCGGGCAATCGCGGCACTCGGGTTTCCGTAGACATTGGTTGCGCGCAGAAGGGCGAAGAGCAGCAGCGATCCTGCGCCAGACCAGAGAAGACGGTGGCGGGCGGAAGCGGAGTTGCTTTCAAACAAGGACCCCATGCTAAAGCCGAGCAGCGTAACGGCACACCATGGAATCAGCGGAAAGAGGACGAATAGGCGCCAGCCTCCAATGAGCGCCCCGCCGCGGCTATGCAGTATCACGAGCGGCCATTGTGCTCCGTGAAAATCGACAGGCTTAAGGCCATCGAATAAGTCATGGGTCGCGATGACGATCAGAGCCACGGCCATCACGGCAAAACGCGGCAAGCGGACGAATGCCGCCAGCAGGATGATGGAAAGCCCCAGGCAGCAGATGACGCCAAACATGCCCCAGCCGGGATGGAATGTCCACGCAAAGCCGATCACGGTAAATTCCAGCACAACCAGCCACACGCCGCGCGAGACGAGAAACATCTGCAGCCCGCCCGTCGAATGTTTCCTGCCGTAAAGGTATGCGCCCACTCCCGCAAGTAGGAAAAAGGCAGGCGCGCAGAAGTGCGTTACCCAGCGAACCAGAAAGTAAAAACCCCAGGTGTGATTGATGTCTTCCGGTTCGAACGGG
>JBEKZG010000277.1:0-5580 GCA_049510095.1 Occallatibacter sp. | reverse complement strand
TGGTGGCGAAGGAGTACCTGGCGGCGCGGGACGACGAAGATGGAGTGCTGGTGCTGAGCAAGTTTACGGGCGCGGCGGTTGAACTGAGTGACTCGCTGCTGGTGAATCCTTACGACATTGAGGGAGTGGCCGAGGCGATCCATCGCGGGTTGGAAATGTCTCGTGGCGAGCGGCGGACTCGCATGCAGAGGATGCGCAAGCAGGTGAGGGAGAACAACATTTACCGGTGGGCTGCGAGCGTGCTGGGCGATCTGCGCGAATTGCCGCTGGAAAACTCGGAGTACGCCGATCCGGGGAAGGCTGAAGGGACGAGAATTCGAGCGGTGGAAACGCCGCATCGTAGACTGGCATAGGGTGAACGGTGACGCCAGAGGCAGCGGATCGGCTGGATCAGTTTTTCAAGGTGTTCGCGGGGGGAGCGGACCCAATTCTCCTTTTGGATTTTGATGGGACACTGGCGCCCTTCCGGGTGGACCGCTTTACGGCGCGGCCCTGGGCCGGCGTTCGGGAACTGCTTGCGCGTATTCAGCGGGCGGGCTTGAAGACCGGCTTGAAGACCAGGATGGCGGTTGTGACCGGGCGGCCCGCGGGCGAGATAGCGCCGATGCTGGGGTTCGACCCCGCATTGGAGGTTTGGGGATTGCATGGGGCAGAAAGGCTTTATCCGGATGGGCGGCGGGAGCTGGAACAGGGTCCGGCCTCCACGATGGAAAGGCTCCAGGAGCTTAGAGACCGGTTGAAGCGCGACAGTCTTGGCGGGCTGTTCGAGGATAAGGCGAATGGCGCGGTGATGCACTGGCGCGGGGCTTCATTGCAAAAGGCAAAGGCGATTGAGAAGCGCACACTGGGGCTGTTTGAACCGCTGGCGCAGATGGATGGGTTGCGTTTGCTGAGGTTCGAGGCTGGTCTTGAACTGCGCGTGGGCCGCGACAAGGGTGGTGCGGTTGAGGCAATTGTTGCGGAGGCCGGGACAGACGGGCCTGTCGCGTATTTGGGTGATGATTTTACCGACGAGGCTGCGTTTGGGGTGGTGAATGCTTTGAGTGAGCGCGGATTGAGTGCCATGGTGCGGCGCGAGTGGCGCGAGACAGAGGCGCAGATCTGGCTGCATCCTCCCGGTGAGTTGAGAGAGTTTTTGGGGAGATGGGTGCGGGCGGTTGAGGTTTGAGTTGGAGTTAGTTGCCGGTGAAGGGCTGAGTTACGATTCAATCTCGGCGAGCATGCCGGTGTAAAACGCCTGCAATGCCTGTTGACGCTTTGGTGCGAGACTCCGGCCGGCGGATGTTTGAAAGCCATCGGCTAGTTTGAGCAGCTTTTTCGGAAAATGATCGAGAGCGAATTGCCGGTCATCGAGGGAGCGGATATTCCCGCGCGGGTCCGCTGAGTGGTACAAGCTGGAGCCCATCCAGCCGGCCGTGTAGAAGCATCGTGCAATGCCCGTGAGGCCAATCGCATCCAATCGATCCGCATCTTGCAGGATTTTCGCTTCGAGGGTTTGCGGTTCGATGCCGGCGGAGAAGCTGTGACTTTCGATGGCGTGGGCAACGGCTTGAATGCGGGTTTTGTCCCAATGAAGTTTTTCCAGCTGATTGCGCGCTTCGGCGGCAGCTAGCCGCGATGCCGACTGGCGTAAGGGAGAGTTTTTTGGCGCCTGGACGCAGTCGTGCAATAACACCGATGCGGCCAATAATTCCAGATCTCCGCCATCATCCGCATGGATCATCTTGATGTTGCGCCACACGCGTTCTATGTGCGAGCGATCGTGCGCGCCATCGTCTGGGGATGGATACAGGCGCAGGAGAGTGATGGCTAGAGATTCGTACGGGGCAAACTGGTTTGCGTCCATGGGTTCATTGTATGGAGTTCGGATTGCTCACTACTGAATTCGCCAGCGGAGCGGTTTGCCTGGTTCGCTTATGCCGGTTATTTCGAGTGTAGTGCTGGAGGTTGGCTTGAGGGCTGCTGAGATTCCGTTTACTTCTGATTTGGTTAATTTGGAGATTGTCTCCTGAGGGAGAGATATTTTGATCGTCCATGTGCCAGGTTGCGAAGGCGCATACCAGCCCTCGTAGATTCCGCCTGGCGATTTGATTACGCCGAGGAGCGGCGATTCAAAGTGGTAGGTTTCTACCGGAATGTCGGGGCTTATTGCTAAGCCATGCTCAGTGAATTCAAGGTTGAAGAGCTTTGAAGTGGAATAGAGCGAGCAGGCATGGGAGTGCAGATTGAGGACCGGAAAATCGGTGCCGTGAAAGTATTTGTTGTTGACGGTTTCGCCGGCTAGCTTGTGTACTGTGGAGTTATAGGAGTCGGTGCCGCTCCAGATTCCGTACCAGATATCGGGGTAAGCTTCGGCGTGGCGCGCGAATGAGTTTTTCTTCCATTCGTCCCATGCCATTTCAGGATTCACGGTGGCGAGTGCCCAGATGAGCGTCTGGTTCAGCGATGGCCAGATGCCGCCGTTGACGCAGGTTCCGGGCTCAAAGATTTCGCCCAACTGCATGTCGGGGCCCCGGCTCATTTGCATCGCGCCTATGGGCGAGTTGCGGCGAAGCAATTCATCCATGGTTTGAATGAGCGCGTGGGTCTGCTCAGGAGTGGTGACTCCGCCGACGATGGCCCAGGGCTGCGGCTCGATCCACAGCGTGCTCTCGCCAATCCAGCCGAGCGTGGGGCCAAGCCAGGCGCGGCGAAACCATTTGCCGGTCCATTGCTTGCTTGCGGCTTCGCGATGGGCCGCGGCGGTGTGACGAATTTGGGCAATGGTGTCAGGGGTTTGATCCGCATAACTGAGGAGGCGCGCGTAGTAATCAAAGACCCATGCGGACATGGCGGAGTTGAGGACGCTCTCACTCTTATCAACGGCCTCTTTGAAGGCTTTGGTTGCGAAGGTGCCGAGTAGGCCGTCATTCCAGTCGTCGTTGAGCATGCGGGCGATGCCGTGCTCGCCGACGCCGACTTGATCGACTTGATGGCGGTAACAGCGGGCGAGAAGGTTGAGGACGGTTTCAGTACGGGGCGCGGAGCCGCCGAGGGGCGATGAGGGAATGTGTTCGTCGAGGAAGGCGCGGTCGCGGGTGGCGAGGACATACTCGCTGGCTGTCCAGAGGAGCCACAGGGGCAGGTCGCTGGCGTTGTCGGCGACCATAGGCGCTATGACGCCGTGGCCAACCAAGCCGTAGGGGATTGAGCCGTCGGGGCGGACTTCTTTGAGCGTGTAACGGAGGATGCTCTTGACGATTTCGGGGTCGCTGAAGAGAAATGGCAGGCAGTGCTGGAGCGGGTCGCGCGCGGCACCCTGAAAGCCCATGGAGTATTGATAGAAGCCGTTTTGATTGAGGATGTGCTCGTGGAAGTAATCGTCGTAAGTCAGGCTGCTGCGGAGGCAGTAATGATTCCAGATGGTCTCGCGCGCGACCCATGGCTCGGCGGGGACGGTGAAGCGCAGGCCTTTGGATTTCCACTTGCTGCTTGAATCGGTCAATACTGAGGCTGCGCCTTTTTTGTAGCGCGCGATCAGAGGCTCGAGGTTGAATCCGGCGGGGAGGTAGCCGTAGAGAAAATGGAGCGTTGCGGATTGGCCGGGATTGAGATGTACTTTGCGCTCGAGTAGCATTGCGCCTTGGGAACCTTGGGCGTCTAGCTGGTTGTCGAGGCTGGCGGCTAAACCCGCGGGGTGTTGCGCGGCGCTTTGATTGGAGGCGTCGCCGAAGAAGGATTTTTCATTCGTGGAGAAGCTGTCGGCGGGGCCGTCGAGGGAGACAAGGAAGGTTGCGGGGGGATGAAGATCCTCGAACCAGGAGTCGGGAGTTTCTTCGGGAATTGCGCTGATGAAGGTGTTCTGGTTGTTGGCGAATGCCGCCTTCATGCGCTGCCATACTGCTTCATCTTCGGGGGGGCGGCCGAGAAACTCCTTGGTCGCCATCAGGCCATGGTTGTTATCGATGCGCTGGAAATGGGTTTGAAAGCGCTGGGCGAATTTGCGGCGCAACTGGACGAAGGTGCCCATGCCGCTGAAGGATTCGATGAAGGAACGGTAGGAGAATTGATAGTTCTGGCAACCCCAGTATTCGACCCAGCGGAGGGTGGATGCGGATGCGCCGCGGTTGGTGATGGTTACCTGGGAGAGTAGGACGGGGTCGTCGCCGAAGGGGGCGAAGATTACCTGGTCGAGATCGAAGTTGTTGGCGGCGACACGTTTGCGAAAATAGCCGATGCCGAAGATGCGTTCGAAGCTGTTGCCGGTTCCGGGATAGAGGGTGGTGAGGGATTCGGTGCCGTCGGTGAGATAGCCGATGCCGCCGGCGTACTGGCCCATTTCAGGGGCGTAGTCATTGAGGAATTTCGGGCTGCCTTCGTCCTGACGGACGCGGACGTGGCCCTGGTTGGAGGCGATGGCGATGATGCGGTCGTTGCCTACCTGATGGATATGCTCGGTGGGCGCGAGAATGCCGGGCGTGACCGTGGTGACGGCCTTTGGGTCGGAGGTCTGGTCGCAGGTATAGCGATAGGCGGGGAGGCCGAATTCATCTTCGAACCACTCGCCGAAGTGGCCGGAGCCGTAGGAGTCGGCTGTGGCGGCGGACGTCGTGGCGGCTTGGGGTTCGTTGGGATTCATGAGCATTGACAGGAGGGATGGGGCGGCGACGGCGGAGGTTAGGGAGTTGAGGACGAAGCGGCGGCGGGTAAGAGACATGGATTTCTCCGCGGAACGATGCCGCAGGTTCCGTTCAGAATCGCGCAGTCAGGGTTTCGGCTGCGGTCAGGCTGCGAGTGGCTTGATTTTACGCCGGCGGCGTTGCGATTCAATCCAAAGGTCGTACTGGAGCTGTGCCTTGGAGAAGAAGTCTGGTGAGAGGGACAGGGCTTCGCCTAGACGAATGCTGAGATCCATAGTGATGGAACTGCGGCCATTGAGGATGCGGGAGATGGTGGCGCGGGCCACGCCGATGTGCTCGGCAAGCTGGGTTGCAGTGATGGGGCCTAGGAATTCCTTGAGCAGTTCACCTGGGCTGGCCGGATTGTGCATGACGGTCATGGTCATAGCCTCCTTTCAGTGGTAATCCTGGTAATCAACCAAGATGGCGTCTTCGCCCTCGAAGGCAAAGGTGAGGCGCCAATTTCCGTTTACGCTCACCGACGAATGCCCTTTGAGGTCACCCTTGAGGGGATGCCATGCCGTAAAACTGCTTCCACCAATGGCCTTCTTGAGTAACCAAATGCAATGCAACGCCATCCTCAGGGTAAGCATCTCCAGACTTTTCCGTTGTGATAGCCGTCGGCAATAGCTTGACACAAGGATGAACAAACAAGATGGCAATGCCCATGAACTTGCGACGTGGGGAGAAGGTGTTCTGCAAATGCTCCTGATACCGCCGGAGTTTTTCGACATCCATGCGATACTTAGGCTCCCCATAGCCTGGTTGCCAAAGCTTTATTTCAATTGCAATGCGGCAAGGCTGACGCCAAATATCTGATTCGGAGTCTGGCTCCTCTGATAGCACCGCTATATCGAAGCAATCACTCATCCCTTTGTATACGTGATATTCCGTCGTTACAGGGTGAATACAAAAGCGCTCG
>JBEKZG010000276.1:0-5581 GCA_049510095.1 Occallatibacter sp. | reverse complement strand
GAACGCGATCGGCTGCGTTTGCAACATGGGGGTCGGCGGAAGGACCGTGAGAGCGACGGGCGGATTCACGGTGAGGGGGGTTGGCCCGGTTGTCGCGAAGCCGTAAGGGTCTTCGTAGTCAGGTTCGTAGATGGCGCAAATATTAAGCGGTCCCGACGCGCCAGGGGTATAGGTGTAGGTAGCGATTCCACTCCCAGGACCTTCGGTGGGACTGAAATACACGTAACCAAAGTAGTTGCCGCCGCCATATACGCAGCTGGTGGAACTGCTGGAAAGGTAAAACTCAACGTAGCTTGGCGGGAGGCCGTCGTTCCCGCTGACATTTACGGTCAGCGTGGTGGAGTTGTTTTCCCCAAGTGTAGTGGGTGAAGCGGTAAGGCTAAAGCTGGTGAACGGATACGTGGTTACGGTAAGCACGGATGGCGTCGTTGAAGTCGCCGTGGAGTAAGGGTCGCTACTGGCGGCGGGTATGTAGTACGCGCAAATGGGGAACGTCCCCCCACCGTTGGCGGTGTAGCTGAAGGTAGCAACTCCAGTTTCAGAGTTCACCTGTGCCACGCTGAGGTACTGGTTGATTGACGCGCAGCTGGTGGAACTGTCGGAAATGAAGAACTGAACGGTGCCTGGCGGGACGCCGTGACTCCCGGTGACGGTTGCGGTCAGCGAGGAGACGAACCCATTGGGGATCGAACTGGGTGACGTGCCAACGGTAATGTTGGGGGGATAAACGTTGACGGTGAGTAAATATGGCCCTGCTGTAGACGAGACGTAAGGGTCGCTGCCTGGGAAGGGGACGTATTTGGCGCAAATGGAAACCGTCCCTGGCGAGCTGGCGGGGTAGGGGCCGGTAGCGATTCCATCCCCAGGACTATCCCCGACGGCGATGACTGGCTCCTCGTTGGTGGTGTAAGGAGAACCGGTTTGAATGCAGCTGGTGGAACTGGTGGAAACGTAAAACAGAATGTTGCCTGTCGGGAGGCCGAAATTCCCGTTGACGTTTGCTGTCAGCGTGGCAGTGGACCCATTGGTGAGCGGGTTGGGCGAGGCGCCAAGGTCAAACTGGGTTAAGGAACTGCTGCCGACCTCTGCGTCATTCACGATGACCGTGACTGGTCCCGAGGTATCCGAGCCGTACTGGTCGCCGGGGCCGGGAATGTAAACCGCGCAGACTGGGAACCCTGGGATCGGGTTTATCGCGCCGGGCGTCCAGGAATAGGTGGGCGAGCCGATCGGGACCACGGCAATCACATTGGCCGATTCTGTAAGCGTGCAGGACGTGCTGCTGCTCGAAATATAGAACTCAACGTCGCCGGTCGCGCCGCCAAAGTCTTGCACGGGACCCACGGATAGGGTTGTGGACTGGCCCAGGGCAAGTAAATCGGCCGAGGCTGAAAGATTAAATTCTGAGAACACCGCTTCCTGAAACGCGCTGACAGAGGCGGGATGAACGATGGCGGCGACGATTGCCACAGATGCAACAAACACCACTATGCAAAGACGGCGGATCATTGGCCACTCCGGACGGGTGGGATGAACAGGACGCGCGACGACGGACCATCGGCTTGAATCATCCAACCTGGCGTGGCGGCTGGAGCTGCGAGTTCGAATACGGCGTTCCCGCTCAGCGCCGATAATTGCGTTGGCGAGCAGGCACATGTTGATTGAGTTGGAGCAGTGGCCCCGGTGAGATCGACGCGCAGCAGCGAACTATCGGCGTGATCGGCGGTCACGGCCCAGTGTCCGTCCTGCGATGCCGCAACGGCGAATGGCTGATTGAGGCCGTTTGCCTGCGTAGCGAGAACGGTAGCGGATCCGTTGTGAAAGCGGGACAGGGAGTTGGCGGAGGAGTCCGCGACGAGCGAATCCTCAGAGCCGGCAATAAAGCTCATGCCGCCAAAACCGCCCAGAGTAGCCAGGCTGGTGCGCGTTCCATTTGCGCCGATTGAAGTAATGGCGACGCTGCCCTTGGCGGCGCCAGTTGCCAGCATCAGGGTTCCCGCATCGCTGATAGCCGCGCCCTGCACCGCTCCGGTCGTTGTGAGTACATTTGCAATTGGGGCCAGCGGCAAACCGGCAACCTCAAGCACCGAAGTGGAACCGGGAGAAAACACAACCGCATTCGCTCCGCGCGGAGCGAAGACGATGGTTGCCGCGGGAGAGACTCCCTGCGCCAGGGTTTGCGGTTGCGTTGAGGGCAATACCATAACCTGCAGATTGCCCTTAGGGTCGAGCAGCAACGCGGTCTGCGTGAGGTATGCAAACGCGCCCGTGGCGTAGGCGCCCGCGGGAAACAGCGCCGGTCCGAGCTGCGACGATCCTGGAACGCCGGCGAGGGTGCGGAGCGTCGAATCCGACGCATTCCAGATCAGGCCCAGTTGCGGACCGGTGGAAACGGCGGCTTGCTTCGGGGTACTGGATGTGGAACTGCCGGTGCCCGAACTGGGAGACGTCACCGAACTACAACCGGAAACGAGCAGGATCGCAGCGGAGATGACTCCGGCGAGGCCCGCCGAGTGCTTCCCATAGAAACGCAGAATCAAGGGATCAACCGTCCTTGGAAATTACTCCCGAGGGAGGGGGGGAACTCAGGATAGGGGAAAAACTACAAGAGAATGCCCGAACTCTACCGTGAGCGAGGCGTGAAAGTCAATCTATTTCTACCGATTCAACCGAGAGTTTAAGGACAGTTTGCGCGGTTGTTATTTGAGTAATAAACAGTACTAAAAGCAGTGGAAGTAGTTACTGCGAGCAGTTACTAGCTCTCGGCGGAAAGCGGACTGTGCAAATACTGTACTTTGGTATCGGCCTGATAACAGAGCCGGTGCCGCCGCTAACACAGTGCATAACGGCTCCGTTCTCAGAGGGATTTCCTAGCCCTAATTCGATCGGGCAAAGTCCGCGTCCGCAAGCGTTTCTGTTTCTGGCAACTGGTAATAGAGCGTTCCACGCATCTCGAAAAGGTTCGGCCTGTCAGGGTATTTTGTGATGAGATCCGAGTATGCCATGAGGGCGTCATACCAGAGCCGCTGGTCGAAGAGGTACCGGGCGCACGCCAAATCGGCATCGAATCCCGTCCCTTGAATCTGGCTCAACCCGGCTTCCAGTTGCGCGCGTTCCTCTCCCCCGGGGACGACAATCATGGCCGCGGGTGGAGGCGGTCCTAGCACAGGCGAGTCCGATGTCACCTTCCACAGATACGTGCCGCCCGGCGAGAGCGGCGGCGCATCGGGCGGGTACGGGAGGCTGGTTCCGGTTACTTCGCGGTCCCATGCGAATGTGCCGGTAACGTCCTGAATATGGAGTTTGTAGGTAGCGAGGGGGTCGCCCTTCCACGAGAAGGCAGGACGTAGAGTGTAGACCTTCGCCTTGTGAGGCGCATAGAGAACCATTTTGGATGAGGAGCCCACACCGCGTGACGCTCCGCCGGTCTGGTTTGCGCTGGCCTTGCCGGGAGCCAGATCGAAGCCTTCGAGCTTGGCCTGGACCCGGCGTGGATGGGCCGGCTGGGCCTGGTTTTGGGGCGCAGGCGGTGGGGTGGGCGCCTGCTTGGTTTGGTCGGGATTCTGCGCTGCGGCCAGCGCCGTGCATCCTGCCAGTACGAGTACAATCATTGGTTTCTTCATGCAAGAATCTCCGGTTGGTCTACCTCCGCCTTGGAGGATTTTGCTTTTTTGCGAGGCCCGATACCGTAAATCATAATCTCTTCGTCAAATCCGCGTACCTGGGTCGCTCCCAGTGGAAAAATCCCGGGCATCGTGTCCTTCACTCTCTCATAAGTGCCCTGCGAAAGAATAATCTCTGTGCCAAATTCCTTGTTGAGGCTTTCAAGCCGGGAGGCC
The DNA here is from genome assembly GCA_049510095.1 of Occallatibacter sp. Taxonomy (GTDB): domain Bacteria; phylum Acidobacteriota; class Terriglobia; order Terriglobales; family Acidobacteriaceae; genus Telmatobacter. The sequence continues at coordinate 1,742 of JBEKZG010000276.1, read as the reverse complement.
AGGTTGACGGTTTCTCCGATGACAGAATACTCGAGCCGGTTGAGCGAGCCAACGCTTCCGCTGGTGAGCATACCGGTGTGAACGCCGACGCCAATGCGAATGTCAGGGAAGTCCTCGTCTTCGGCGCGTTCCGCATTGAACTGCTCGACCCGCTTGAGCATGGCCAGAGCGCTATTGACGGCATTGACGGCGTCCCCTGTTTCGCCTTGCGAAAGCGGCACACCGTACACGACGAGCAGTCCGTCGCCGATGAACTTGTTGAGAAAGCCGTCGTGAGCACGGATGACTTCGTCCATTGCGGTGAAGTAGCGATTGAGCCACTTAAGCACAATTTTGGAGGGCTTTCCAGCGGTGATGCCGGTGAAGTTGCGAATATCGCTGAAGAGCACGGTGGCGACGCGTTCGTCGCCTTCGAGGCTCACTTCATCACGCCTGTCCCAGATGGCGTTGGCCACTGCGGGGTCCACGTAGCGGGAGAACATCTCCATCAACTGTTTCCGCTGCTGCTCGGTCTCGGAGCGCAGCAGGTTTGCCTTCACATATTGCCAGCCCACGCCGCAGGGCAGAGCCGCCGCCACGCCGATAAGCGTCTCCAAATTCGGAAACCAGAGGTGATACCAAGTAAAGAGGATTTGCGTGGGGGCATAAATGGCCAGCATAAAGACCACAGTCAAGCCGAAAGCCCCACTGAGCCGAGCGCGCGTAAATACCCAGGTGGCCGCGGCGATCAGAATGAAGTTGACGCACCAGCGAATCCTGACTGGAACTTCGCCGATGGCGTGGCCATTGAGCAGCGTTTCAATGGCTGCCGCATGAAGCTCAGTTCCGGCAATCTGCTGACGCTTGCCATTGGGTTGCATTGTGCGGTAGAGCGGCGAAAAATCGCGGTCGCGCGCGGCATCGCTGCCTTGCCCAATCAGAATCAGCCTGTTGTGGAACTGCGCCGGAGGCGTGACGCCGGTAAGGACGTCCCACGCGGAAATGTGCACGGCTGGATGCAGCGACCAGTCCCCGATGCGGAAGGTCCACGTCTCACGATCGTCCAATGGCACAAGGTAGCCGCGGAATTGCAAGTTTCCCTTGTTCAGCGGCTGCAGAGTGCAATTTCGGCAATTTGGATCGACTTGCGCGAGATACTGCTCGGCAAGGAAAACCGGAAAGCTTTCGGCAATTTTCTTGCCCCACGTCACCGACTCCGCATCGCGCACATAGCCGTCAGTATCAAACGGCATGTTAACGGCCGCGTAGGCGAAGGCGCCTGGTCTCCCTTCAACACAAAAGCCGGTGGCGAGTTCAGGTTTCTCAGGCTGGCAAAACATGGGCATCGGCATGACGGCGGGAATCTGCCCGGTTCCCGCCTGTGCCGCGACCACCACATTACCCGCGGAGGTGAGCGCGCGCTGCATGGCAGCATCCTCTTCAGCGTCTCGCGGCTCGGAAAGAAGAATATCGAGGCCGATGACGGCGGGACCAGCCTTCCCCACGCGTTCAATGAGATCGGCTACCGTCGAGCGAGGAATGGGAAACTTGTTGATCTTGGCGAACGTGGCATCGTCAAAGTCGACAAAGACGATGTCCTTCGAGACAGGCGCGTAGCGGCCGTGGTTCACGAGGAAGTCGTATGACCACGCGGTGAGGTCGGCAAAACCACTCCATTGCTCGAGCATTGACACCAGGAAGGTCAATCCCAGCGCCACGATCACCGCGACGATCAGACGGTCAGGCAGGTGTCGCTTCATGGG
>JBEKZG010000275.1:0-5591 GCA_049510095.1 Occallatibacter sp. | reverse complement strand
TCACCAGGCCCTTGGCGTTGGTGTAAACCGGCTGGGGCGTAAGCTGCACCTGCGTTCCAATCCTCCATACTTCCAGCACATAATTCTGCCCTTCCGGCGCTCCAGGCGCGAGCATCCTGTAGCGCACAACGTGGCCGTCCGGCTGCTGTAAATCCGAAATCTTTTCGAATTGAATCCGCAGCCCTTTCAGATTCCTCTGATTGGGAGCGTCGTTGTCCAGTCCGATTTGCTGCTGCATCAGCGTAATGGCCGCCAGTTGCGCGCCGGCATCGGTGAGCTGCGCCGAGGCAGCCCGCGCCGTCATAGCTCCCAACGCCCAAACGGCAATCGCCACGAGCAACTTCCCGCCAGGAAGCTTGAAATGTGCCATCACCGACTTTCTCCTTACCCTCTTCGCCGCACGACTTCTTCATCTTGTACGCAAGCGCATTGTCATAACGGGCCTGAGCAGCGACATTTGCCTGTTGTCAGGCAGCCCCATCCCTGATTGGGCGAGAAACATGGCTCCCGCCCGCCATTACGCGCAACCAAAGGGCCAGTCTACTACGCCCATCTTTCAAAAAATGGTTAGCTGGGTGAAATGAAAAAGCCCGCGATTCGAGAACCGGCTAGGGAATTCTGGCGTGAGCTTCTGAATTACCGACTCCCAGACTCGGAACTTTCGCGTTTGTGTTACCAAAGTCCAATGCCCGAAAGTAACTTGCCGTAGGTTCGCAACTCGACCATTATCATGGGCGAAGTTTGGTCCTTGAGCTGTCATTGGCTTCAGCAAAATTCCCGGATTTCTTGTGATTCGGCGGAATCGCGCAAAGAAGAGAATTCGAACCTAGGGGTATGCGCATCCTTCGACAGATGGCGTTCGGACCCCTATGCGCCGCAATGTGTACCGCCTCCTCCGCGGCGTTTGCTCAAACCTCCCTTTCACAGAACTCCGGCATCAATAGCGCTGACACCTGGGTGACCGCCGATGTCACGTTCTCGGTAACCGGGTCCGCAACATTTTCGTCCCCAATCTACATCCCTTCCACGTAAACTTCGTCCAACACGGTGACCACCCAAGCGCAAACAAGGACTCTGCACGTCGAGGCGGGATACGATTCCGATGGCGGTTTGGTGATGAATCTTTGGCCGAAAGGAACACCTGTTAATGGATTCAACACCGACGCCAGCGCCGTCGGTTTTATCCGGTTTGCTGGAGGCCAGATTACCGTCTTCGATCAAAGCGGCAACCCCAGCGACGTTTAACCCAAGCTGCACCTCCATCAACGGGACCAACTATTGCTTCACGAGTCCTGCATTTGTCGGCATTGCGTCCGGACCGCAGTTCAGTCGACAAGTGGAGCTGTGGCCAACGATGCCGTGTGTGTCGGGTTTGGCCCCGCAGCCAGCAGCAATGGCCGCTTTGTAGCATTTGCATCGCGAGCTACTAACCTGGTGTCATCTGGCTTGAACATTACCGGAAGCGTTTATCTCCGGGACACCTGCAACGGAGCGGCGTCGGGTTGCTCCCCCACCACGTCGCTCGTCTCAGTCGGCAATGACGGCTCAATTCCCGACGCCACGCAGAACAATGAGTCGATGAGTGCCGGCGGGCGCTTCATCGCGTTTGCCTCCCTGGCAAACAACCTGGTGCCGGGAGATACTTTTCCGGCAAATGGCTGGAAAGACATTTTCGTTCATGACACGTGCAATGGAGCACCCACCAGCTGCGCTGCGAGCACGGTGCGCGTCTCAGTGACAAACACCCCTGGCTTTGCTACCGAAGCGAACAACGTTAGCGACTTTCCTTTGATCAGCGGCGACGGGCACTATGTGGTTTTCATGTCGTCATCCACGAACCTGGTCGCAGGCGTGACGGGCAACGGTCACAGCATGATATTCCTCGCTCTTACAGGCTTTTGATTATCGGTGTCATGCCCACCTGGCAAATGAGCGATAAGACGTGGCGCGCACACGCAGACCCCCCATAAGTCGTATCTAATTTGCGCCTCAAAAGTAAGGTGGCACTCTCCAACCCGCAATCGGCTCGCGTGTCAAAGTTCCGTTGACCAAACGCATAATTCCCAACGGATTTCCGTCTCGCAATTCCGCCGGCAGCATCTCTCCGGGAAACCCCTGGTAGCATACCGGACGTGCAAAGCGAAGAATTGCCTGGCTGCCAACCGAAGTGAAGCGGCTGTCGGATGTGGCCGGATAAGGACCGCCGTGTACCATGGCATGAGACACTTCCACGCCCGTGGGAAAACCGTTGAAGATCACGCGCCCTGCCTTGGCTTCGAGAATTGCAATCAGATCGCGATTCTCCCTGAGGTCTTCCGGCGATCCAAGCAGCGTTGCTGTCAAATGCCCGTCGAGCCCCTCGGCGGCCTGGAGCATCGCGTCCCGTTGCCCGTAGCGGATGACCAGAGTTGAAGGGCCGAAGACCTCTTCGCTCAGTGTTGAATCCGCAAGGAACCTGTCGATCTCCACCTCCATCAGCGCGGCTTGCGCCGAGCACTGCCCCAGTGCCTCCATCGCCGTGCGGACCTCAACTTCATTGTCGCTTTGGCGGTCGACGATCGCGCTGCGGTATCTCGCCGCGATGCCGGCGGTCAATAACGTGAACCCCGCACTGCCCGCTGTTAGCTCGCGCATGGCGTCTAAGAACGCTGCGCTCTCCCTTTGTTCCGGCAGAAACACCAGTCCGGGCTTGGTGCAGAATTGTCCCGCGCCCAGCGTGAACGACGAGAACAAACCAGCCGCAAGCTGCGAACCCCGCTCGCGTAATGCACGAGGAAGAAGAAACACAGGATTCGCACTGCTCATCTCCGCAAAGCACGGGATCGGATCGGGCCGCGCGGCCGCGAGATTCATCAGTGCCCGCCCGGCAGCATGAGAGCCCGTAAATCCCACAGCCTTGATGGCCGGATGCTCGACCAGAGCCTTGCCCACTTCAATGCCGGCGTCAAACAGAAGCGAGAAGACTCCAGTCGGCAAGCCGCAGTCATGCACGCAATCCGCAATCACCCGTCCAGCAATCTCGCTGGTTCCCGGATGAGCCGGGTGCGCCTTCACCACAACAGGATTGCCGGCGGCCAGAGCCGATGCGGTGTCGCCCCCAGCAACGGAAAAGGCGATCGGAAAATTGCTTGCTCCGAAAACCGCAACCGGCCCCAGTGGACGCAACATTGAGCGAAGATCGGGCCTGGGTGCCGGCTTACGCTCCGGCAATGCGGTGTCAATGCGCGCGGCAACCCATGAACCCTCTTCAACCAATTCTGCAAACAATCGGAACTGATTGCTCGCGCGTTTCACTTCGCCCTGCAGCCGTGCCGGTGGAAGTGCGCTCTCGCGCTGCGCCCGCTCGGCCAGTTCTCCGGTTACCGCGTCAAGGCCATCCGCTATCGCACCCAGAAAGGCGGCTCGGTCATGCACGCTTAATGCGCCATAACGCGCCACCGCATCCTGCGCTTCATTAGTGGCCGCGTCCACATCCTCCGCAGTCGCGGAGAAAAACTCCGGCTCAAGCCTTTCGCCTGTTGCTGGATTCAGCGCTCGAGATGCAGCACCTGTCTTCGCTCCGCTTCTACCCGCGATCAGCGATACACCCTTTAGTTCCATCACTGCTCCTTAGTCCTTCGAGAGCGGCGTGCTCTGCACCGCGCAAGAAGCGAAGAATATTCGACCTTACCCAGCTTCGCCTATTGTTCGTTTCCATCAGCTCTTCCCAACAGGTCTTTAGTTCAATTCTCTGGTTCCAATCCCTCTCAATATGTCCAATTCTTAGGTTACGATGCCTACCTCCGCCGGTTCGCCGCCCGACGCTGAGGCCTGCTATCTTGAAGTGAACAAGGGACGGGAAATGCAATTTCCTTCAGACGTCGCTGTCAAAAGTCTGTCCGAATGACCTGGGGCATGTTCCGATGGAGGCTCCGATGAAAATACTCGCTGCCGCATTTTGCGCATTGAACATCGCAATACTATCCCCGTCCGCGCTTCATCCACAACGAGAGACCGAACGGCCCGAATTTCGCGTTGAGATCCTTCGTGGCGAAAGAGGCCCCACCTACACCATCACAAACCTCAGTGGCAAACCGGTCGGGGCTCTGGTTCTGGAAGTATCCTCTTCCTCGCAACCGGCAAGGAAAGTAAAAAAAGTCTGGGACTCGATCCTGGAAGGCCATCGTCCCATCGAACCTGGCGCTGGCCTTTCGCGGCCTGTGTATGAGTTAGCCTTCAGCCCTTCACCCGACAGAATCAAAGTGATCGCAGCGGTCTGGGACGACGGCGAGACATTTGGCGCGCCCGCATCGGTCAACTCCGTCCTCAACAACCGCGCCGCCCGCGCTGCCGAATACGAGGACGCAGCCGGCATTTTGCAGCAGGGTCTGAGTCAGAATTGGACTCGAGATCGGTATGAGCAAGCATTTCGTGACAAGCCAGACACGGGCGCGGTCTACACCGTCCGCACCGCGCTTTCCGGAACGCTGAAAACCGCTCAGACGCCCCAGGACTTCACCCATACCATGCAATTCCTGCTAACGAACTTTCAACAGTTATCGAAGCAACTCCGCAAAGTGAAACCAATCTAGCTCGGATCGCTTGGCCCCGCTCAGAATAGAAACTGCCGTCACCGGAATGTCATTTGCTGCCAACAGGCCAATGCGCTCATTGACGCAGGTCAGACGGCGATCGGTAGATTAGTCCTAGCAAACGCCCTTGCCGCCCCAACCTTCCGTCTCGCCCTGTAATCGAAAGCATCGTTTCCAAATGCCCCAGGAAGCGATCCCTTGCTTCCGGGGCTGCTGTTCACTCTTCACTGTCCCCTGGTTCGCCGTCTCCCTTCCACTCCGGCTCCGCTGCCAACCGCTGGGCCAGGCTCGGGCTGCGCATTGCTCGCATTTTTCCTTGCCATGGGTCTTTCCTCGTATCCCGCTCTCAGCCGGCGCTCGGCGTGCCGAAGCCGATTCGGCGCCGGGGCTTTTCCGGCGGCTCTGTCAATTCCCGAAGCGCATCGAATACCGCTCTGAACTGTGCGTCGTACCGGCTCTCCATCTCCTCCAAGCGACGCGCCAGGTCGCGATGGGAGGCAAGCATTTCTCTCAGCTTGACGAAGGCGCGCACGATGGCGATGTTGACCAGCACCGCGCGTGGACTGTGCAGCACGCTCGACAACATGGCCACGCCCTGCTCGGTGAAGGCGTAAGGGGTGGCGCGGCGCGCTCCTCCCCAACTTGAAGTCACAAATTGTGACTTCAAGTTTGCCAGTTCCGCTCTGGTCAACTGGAACATAAAATCGCCTGGGAAACGCTCCAGGTTGCGCTTGACAGCCTGCACCAGAACCTTCGGAGCCACCTGATAAAGCTCTGCCAAGTCGGTGCTGAGCATCACTTTTTGCCCGCGAACGAGCAGAATCCGCCGCTCAATGCGCTCGGGCGGAATGTCCGAACTTGAGGTGACAATTTGTGACCTCAAATTGCTCATGAACCGGCTACCTCACCCTGATTTCCGGCATTTTCGTCCTGTCATTGCCCGGATTGGCTGGCACAATTGTAAGGCTCCAGAGGGTCCTCCGCGCCGTTTCGCCCGGCGATTCCGCCAATTCCCCAAAG
>JBEKZG010000274.1:0-5600 GCA_049510095.1 Occallatibacter sp. | reverse complement strand
ACTCGCGCCGGATGTTCTTCAGTTCCTGCACGATAAATTCCTCGTCCGTCAAACGACCAACGCCGGGCATGTACCTTCCACCGCTTTCCATCCATGCAAGAGCCGCTTCAGTCCGGTCGAGAATCTGGTTTCCCGAAGTGTCGCCAAGAGCCGTCTTGATAACGAACCCCCCTGGAAACCTCTCACGCAACAGTTTGCGCAGATCGTGGGGATTCGCTCCCTGGACCAACCGATCGAGACCGAAGGTAAGCGGCAAACTGTCTGGACAATAATGCCGGAACACGTGCGCTTGCGCCAATTTGTGTTCCAACCGCCAGCAAGTCAACCGCCTCTCGTCAAACCCGAGAGTTAGCAGAACCTGTCTGAGCATCAGCGCCCGTGTAGAAGCCGCCAACTGCGGTAAGAGCGGGATCGCATCGGATAGCCGAAGTTCCAGATCGCCGTCAATCGGATGCCTCCGTCGCGGGCCGCTGAACCGGTCGATCTGCGAGATCAGTGGCGCGGCAAGTTCGTCCTCGCTGCGGAAGTCGATACAGATTTCCGGGAACGGAACGGCCTGACCGCGATGTCTAAGCTGCCAGAATGCGGTCTGCTTATAGAACTGGTCTTCGAGCGGGTAGTCGGGCGCATCTGGCTCGACGATCACCTCGACGCAGTCGGTTCGGGCCACGTGGTTCAGCAACCGGGCTGTGTCGCAGGCACCCCAATGTTGATCGTGAAAATAGCCACTGCAATGGAAACCGCGTTTCACCGCCGGGTGAAAGCCAGTGAAATTGACTTCGATAATCATGAAGGAACCGGAAGGCTGCAACGCGACATCCCAGGCCAGCAAAGATCCGCCCACCAGAGCGTCGGGAAGCCTCCGGAGCAGGGAGCGCACAAATGCATTCGGCGCTTCGCGCTCTGCGGATACGCTGCCGTCGCCGTAGCGCCGGAAAGTAAGATCCTCAACGATGTCCTCCTCGAGGCTGTGTACTCGGTATTCAGTTGCTATTGGGACGCGTTCCTGAACCACGAAACTCTCGTCCAACAAGGAGCGCGACGGCCGCGGCCCGGCAGACTCCAGCCCGATCAATGCCAACTCGGCACTATTGCCATCGGGTAGCTCTCCGGAAGAATCTCCGAGCGCCGCCTTGATCAAGTAGCCGCTTGGAAAATGACTCGCGAGAAATTGCCGTAGCCCTCGGGAATCGCCACGTACCGCCAGAGCATTAAGTCCACAAGTGACGGGAATCGATTCACGAACGAATGACTGAAGAACCAGGGCCTGTATGAGTTTGTGCTCCATGCGCCATTGCAGATGGCGGTGCTCATCGAAACCCAGCCCGCGCAGAAGTTGCCGGACGAGCAACGCTCGTGTGCTTCCTGCCAGGCCTTCGCGGAGACCCAGGGCTTCCGACAGCCGGAGATTAAGTCCAGAAGCCAGTGGACTGCGACGTCGCGGCAGCCTGCAATTTCCGATTTCCGCTACCAACTCGCCAATCTGACGAAGTTCTTCTTGTGCCCATTGCATCAGAGAATGATCCTATATGCGTTCGGCTCGCCACGGTTCAAGCCGTCGCATTGGCCGCAGCGAAGAATCTTCGATCTTCAATTCGCCTCTCTTAATCGCGTTGAAATCCTGTGTCCACATCGCACTCAGTCGCCGGCGCAAAGGGTTATCGAAGATTGTTTCGGCTGAATTAGTAAGCGATTCCGAGTGGCGCCGCCGGATGTAGAGGAACTCATCCACATTACGAATGCTGCTGTTGAAATGCGCGCGGAGAAGGAACTGCGTGTCGTTGGCGATAATGAGATCGGTTGAGAGGCCGCCCAAATCGAAGAACACATTGCGGTAGGTCATTAGCGTGCCATGCAGAAGCGCGTGATTAGCGCACATCGCCAGCGCCGCACTTCCGTCCAGTGGAAAGCGAACGGGCTGCACCACTGCCCGAATCTCGTCCAGACACAACTCGTGGGAGCCGACGATGTCACAACCCGTGTCAGCCAGCGCATCGCTTTGCATTACAAAACGGTCATAACAGGAAAGATCGTCGGAATCTTGCAGAGCCAGGAGCGGCTCTGTAGAGTTCTCCGCCAATTCCTGGCGAATTACATACGGGCCCACAGGTGCTGGGCTGAACTTGACAAACTCCACTCCTGAAAATTCCGCAGGAAATGCAGCATATTCCCCACACTCTTCGACATCGAGGCCGACGTGAATCTTCAGCGAGTTTTCTGCCGATTTGCCTGCGAATGCCAGGGCAGCCCGTAAATGCGCTGCCTCTCCGCGATGAGGAATCAGGAGAGCTTTTGAGACTGCCTGGCGGGCTTTCACCTGGCGCCGTTCAAACGGAACCTGTCGCACCAGCAAACAATCCACTTCGATATCCCCTCTCGCGATTGCTCGGAGGGCCGCGAAACAAAGCGTCTGGGGCAAGCAATCGATTCCCAGGGCGGAGAAACACGCGAACACCTCTGCACTACAGAAAAACGAGGTGATCGGTTCGGCATAGCTCGAATCGATGGTTGGCGCGACCCCACGAGGTACAAGCGCAATAAATGCGGTCTTTTTGTCAGGAATTTCCTCCCATAAGGAGGCAAGCGATTGGTCAATCTTATCTGCCAGGCTCTCTTCAAAAATCAACACTGCATCGGAACAACGAGCGAGATCCTCCAACGAACGGGCAGAGCGCGGTGCGCACTGAATGGCCGCCCCAAGAGAAGAGACTTCCCTTCGAAAGAGGCCGGCAGCCAGCATCTCGATCTCGCCTGATTGAGGTAATTCGGTAATGAGCATCGGATGATTTACATGCTATATGATTGCGATCAATGAGGGTTCTCTACTACGTTTCCGACACGAATATCCCCAGTTGGGGGGTCGGGATGATATACACGCATGTCCGTTTACTGTGCGCCAACGGAATCGATGCCGCCGTGCTGCATACTCAGCCCGGGTTTCGGCCGACTTGGATGAGCTTCGATGCGCCTCGCTTATATATCGGGGATGGATCGCTCCGCGCTGGCCCTGAAGATCTCCTTGTGGTTCCCGAAGTTCATGCCGCTGAACCGAATGTTCTCAGCATCGCTCGACGACGCATCGTATTCATCCAGGCAAGCTCGTATATTGCGCCATGTCTGGGACGCGCAAGAAACTATTGCCAGCTAGGGTATTTGGGTGCGATTGCCATTATGCCGCACGTGCGGGATATCGTGGAACGGCACTACGGAGTGGAAGCGCCGCTAATCCCGCCATGCATAGCACCGTGGTTTTTCGAAAGCCAAACCGCTGCTACAGACCGGAAACGACAGATTGTACTTTGCCCCAAACCTTGGTGCCGCGACTTCCCGATTATTCGCCACGCACTGCGCACCAAGGCTCGCGCGTTGGGCTGGACCGTGGTGGAACTTGAGAACAAGTCGCATCGGCACGTCGCCCGTGTTTTTCGCCAATCTGCGATCCATATCAGCGTGAACTGTCAGGAGTCCTTTAACGCAACGGTTCCTGAGGCTATGGCAGCCGGTTGTATCCCCGTCTGTTATGAGGCTTTCGGCGGGCAGGACTTTCTCCGCGATGGCGAGAACGCATACGTCTTCCCCACCCACCACGCATACCCGCTGATCGACCACACACTGGAATTGATGGCTTCGTGGGACGCGAAACGAAAGGAACTGGCCCGCATTCGGCGCGGCGGTCAGACCACCGCGCGGCGCTACACGGAAGCTCGGACTGAAAAGGCGCTCCTCGCCTATTTTCGCAATTTATCGCGATGACTCTTAAAGAACCGCCGCAGTTCGAGTTCGGAGTACTGCGGATCGCTCTTTACGCTGTGGATCAGCGCGTGCCCACGACGCAGCATTTCCTCCGGGCTATAGGCAAGGCCTCGCCAATTGCTGCCGAATGGTTCTCCGGGCATCGAGAAGTCAGTGCTTTCCAGCCCCACCGTTCTGGTGAACATGCCCATCATCACGTCTTCGGGAACGGCCAAAGGCAGCCAATCTTCGGGGTATTCAAAGCATCCAAATTGGAACATTCGTTCCAGCGTGCGGAACGGCAACACATAGATGCCGCCCTGACAATATTCCTTTCCCACATATCCGTTCCGGTATGCGGAGTTTAGCTGTGCCTCGATGCGCGCAGAGCCAGGTGAATCGTGCGGCATCGCCTCCAGCGCGGGGACGACGTCCGATACCCCTGTTTTCTCACATCCATAATGCGGAGACGCGCGGTCGCAGGTGAAGCCGAGCGTTCCCAGCATTCCAGTTTGCGGATGCCCCGCAAGGAACTGGCTGACGGCGTCGCGAAACTCACCGGCGATGAGCGCGTCAGTATCCGCGCGAAGCACGAAATCGAACGGCCCCGCCCGACGAATCAGGTCGAATCCGACCAATAGACTCGCGGAAAGGCGTCCCATCAGAGGTTCTCCCTGCTCGCCAAAAGGACGGCGCAATGTAACGAAATCGGGTATGCGGTTGTCACGCGGCTTCACATCTCGCACATGCGGCGAACTGTCGATGGCAACGCACAAACTTGCTCCCTGCTCATAACTCCAGAGGCTCTCGAGAAAGTCGTGGAAGCGCCGCAGTTCGACGGCGTCTGGTCCAATCGGCACTATGACCGCGAAGTTCCGCATTAGGATAGCGCCCGTGCGACAGCGTTCACGACATCGGACCACACTCCCGGGCGCGTCTGGCGAAACAGTTTCATCGCCGGATACCAGTCCGTGTCGTCTCGGTCCACCATCCACCGGAAGCACGCGTTATACGGCAACATCAGGAATGTGCGTTTGCCCAGCGCGCCCGCCAAATGAGCAATTGAAGTATCGATTGTCACGACAAGATCGAGTGATTCTATCGCGGCGGCCGTGTCCGGAAAATCAGACGCCAGGTCGATCGCGGGAAAAGGGGGTTTCGCATTCCGTAGTTCGACTCGCCCTTCACCAGTCTGCAAGCTGTAAAGAGTGACTCGAGGAATGCTGGCCAGGGGGCGAAGATCTTCAAGCACCATCGACCGTTTTCCAAAGGGGTCCCGAATTAAGTAAGGCGAGCCTCGCCAGACGATTCCCACGTTCATTCCCGATGTGCGCGGAATTCGCTTTTCCCACTCCGCACGCAGGTCACCGGAAGCCTGAAGGTATGGCGCTTTGCCGATCATTTCAGCCTTGGGAACATCGAGTGCATAAAACATCCAGAAAGCACTCGCGTGGAAATCGACTGCGGGTATTGGGTCGTGTGGCGCAATAACGGAGTCCACTCCCTCCATAGTTCGCAGGAGGAGTCGAAGCCGTTTGGGAGCTTGAAGTATGACACGAGCGCCGGCTTGCTTCGCTATCCGCACATAGCGCACAAATTGCAGGGCGTCGCCGAAATAAATGTCCCCCGCGTTAAGCAGCAAAGTCTTCCCACGAATATCTTGCCCATGCCAACGGGGGCTTGCCGAACCTGAAATACTTTCGAAGTTTTCACCTTGTATGTGCAAACGATAGATCTGCCTCGCGCGCTCGAAATCCCCGAGCCTCGACCAGTGGAGCAAGCAGCCGATCGCCACCAAAGGGTCCTTGCTGACGGCAATACCTTTCTCAAACCAGAACTGCGCGGCAGGCCAATCTCGCAAGCCGGTG
>JBEKZG010000273.1:0-5613 GCA_049510095.1 Occallatibacter sp. | reverse complement strand
GAGTATCGAACCAGCAATTTGCTGCCGTTGGCACGGGCGGATGTTCCACGTATGGAGTCCCACTCGTTCCGAGATGCCACACCGGGCAACAAAGGCGTGTTTGCCAAAGCGGGGATTCCACTCAGCTTTGATCCGAAGGCGCAGAGCTTCATGACTGCGCACGAGGTGATGAAGGGAGGCAAGAGCGTGACGGTGATGGCACCGGTTTCCAATCGCACGGGGAATCTGCAGGCAAGGGGAGGCAGCTTTGCGGGAGGACACGCGAGCTCCAGCGGTGGAGGAGGCGGCTCTCGTGGTGGCGGAGGTGGTGGCGGCGTGAGCGGCGGCGGCGGTTCGCATGGGGGCGGCGGGGGCGGAAGTACAGGCGGCGGTTCCAGTGTGAGTTCGTCGACTGCGGCTAGTTCCAGTTCGAGCGCCGGTTCCAGCGCCGGCAGTTCCGGTGGTGGTCATCACTAAAACATGTTCATGTGGTAGGTACACTCGATTGCGCGGGATCGGAGAGGGCTTCAGGGAGCGGTGGTAATCCTCCCCGTCGCCGCGCAACGGGATCTTTGAGGAGTTTTCCGCGCATTTTGCTTCACTGGATTGCGCAAAGACCCATGGTTGCTTAACGAGGCTAAGGTTTGGCGATTACCCTCAACGCCAGGAAAGACTTTGCCATGACTTCGATGCTCCGGTTTCTCCTTTTCATTTCCATCTTGCTTACAAATCTCATTTCTCAACTTTCATCGCGCCGGGTCGTTGCGTGGGCTGCTGTGAAGGCCTTGGCACTTTTTGCTGGATTTGGACTTGCACTGAGCCTGGGGAACCTGGCGGGGGCGCAGAATGCTCTTCAAGGCAATTCGGGCGCCAGTTCCGGATTGGCCAGTACCGGTTTGGGTGGACCACGCAACTTGATTACGCAGCCGGTGGATGAACGGCAGCTCGTGGTGTTGGGCGGCAATACTCATCCTCTTGCACGGGCTGCTTTCGACAATGGCCCGGCGCCGTCCGGGTCGCCCATGAGGCGCATGACGCTTGTTCTGTCGCGTACTCAGGAGCAGGACTCGGCGCTGCGGTCGCTAATGGAGGAACAGCAGACGAAGGGATCTCCAAACTATCACCAGTGGCTGAGCCCGGAGCAATTCGGGAAACAATTCGGTCCCTCGGACGGCGACGTGGCGACCGTTGTAGCGTGGCTCAAATCGCACGGCTTTCAGATTGGGGCCATCTCCAAAGGACGGATCGCAATCGAGTTCTCCGGCACGGCGGGGCAAGTGGAGGAAGCGTTTCATACCTCAATTCACCAATACGAAGTGAACGGTGAAAAGCACTGGGCCAACAGCAGCGATCCTTCGATTCCCGCCGCTCTTGCGCCCGCGGTGAAGGGTGTGCTTACGCTGCACAACTTCCCCCGCAAGCCGGAATTCACGTTGCACGCTTCACAGGTCGCGAATACTCCTCAGCCCCCCGGGGCTCCGCCTCTCTTCACCTACACCTCGGGCAACAAGGAGTATTACGGACTGGGGCCGACGGATTTCGCAACCATCTACGATGTGCTGCCGCTGTGGACGGCGGGCATCGACGGCACCGGCCAGACAATCGCCATTGTGGGCGAAACCAATATTAACGTTTCCGATATTTCGACTTTTCGCAGCCTCTTCGGACTTCCTGTCAATTCTCCCAACGTGATCCTGAACGGACCCGACCCTGGCAAAGCCGGCGATGAACCCGAGGCCGTCCTCGATGTTTCCTGGTCGGGCGCGGTTGCGAAGAATGCCACCATTGACCTGGTTGTGTCGGCCAGCACTGAAACATCGCTGGGAGTGGATTTGTCCGCGCTATACATTGTGGACAACAACCTGGCACCGGTGATGAGCGAGAGCTACGGCATATGCGAAGCCTCTCTGGGTAATACCGGCAACGTGTTCTACAACGCAGTGTGGCAGCAGGCAGCGGCGCAGGGCATAACTGTGGTGCTAGCGGCAGGCGACGGCGGATCCGCCGGCTGCGATGACTTTGACTCCGAACCGATGGCAATGGAAGGGCTGGCGGTGAGCGGTTTTGCATCCACGCCCTATAACGTAGCGGTAGGCGGCACCGATTTCAACCAGGTGCAGGAACCTTCCGGCACCCCTTCCCCTTATTGGAGCAGTTCCAACAGCGCCACCACGGAAGCCTCGGCGCTGGGGTATATTCCTGAGACCACATGGAACCAATCGTGCGCGGGGCTGGCAGGCGATCAATGCCCGACCGCCACGTCCGATCTGGACATAGTTGCGGGAAGCGGTGGACCAAGCAGTTGCTCCACGCAGGACAGCAACGGGAACTGCCTTTCGGGCTATGCCAAGCCTGCGTGGCAGACGGGAACGGGCGTGCCGACAGACGGCGTGCGGGACTTGCCGGATGTGGCCATGTTTGCCAGCGCCGGCTTCAATGGCGCCTTCTACATTATGTGCGAGGAAGACATCAATGGCTTCTTCGGCACGCCGGCGCCGTGCAGTTTGACCAACCAGACATTTGTAGGGATTGGCGGGACCTCAGCTTCCGCGCCCGTTTTTGCAGGGATCATGGCACTTGTGAACCAGAAGACGGCGGCGCAGGGTGAGAGCGGGCGGCAAGGGAATGCCAACTATGTGCTCTACAAGCTGGCGGCGCAGAGCGGCGCGAGTTGTGACTCGTCCACAGCGCCGGCGGCGGGAGGGGCCTGCATCTTTCACGACATCACGCAGGGCAACGATTCGGTTCCGTGCATACGGAACAGCCCCAACTGCGGGCTTTACGTCGGCGATATCCAAACTGGCGAGCTGGTGGACCCCAATAACCCCACGACCCCTGCCTGGACAACCACTTCGGGGTACGACCTGGCGACGGGCCTGGGTTCGATGGACGCGAACAACCTTGTGAAGGCATGGAGCGCGGCTGCTTTCACGCCAAGCACCACAACGCTGACCAATCTGTCTCCGCTGAGCGTGGTCCATGGCCAGGCAGTGAGCGTGAGCGCGTCGGTGGCGGCGAAGAGTGGCTCGGGCACGCCGACAGGCTCGGTCGCCCTGATAGCTTCACCTGCAAGCGGCAATCTGGGAATCGACAGCTTTCCGCTGGTGAATGGGGTGGCCAGCGGAACCACCGCGCAGCTTCCCGGAGGCACTTACAACGTGACGGCTCACTATGCGGGCGACGGCACGTTCGGCGCCAGCGACTCAGCGCCGGTGCAAATTACCGTGGGCAAGGAAAACAGCCAGACCGTGTTGAACCTGGTTGCTTACAACGCCACGATGGGGAGCTTCTATCAGACGAATACCATCCCCTACGGAGACATCTTTTTCCTGCGTGGCGATGTGACCGGTGCGGCAGGCACTCCGTGCGCGCCCAGTCCAATGCAGACCGGTCTGGGTTGCCCCAGCGGAGGCGTGACATTTACCAACGGCGGCAAGCCTCTGGACGCGGGCAGCTACACTTTGAACTCCCTGGGGTACACGGAAGACCAGACGCTTGCGCCCGAGTTCACGGCGTTGGGCAATTACTCGCTGCAGGCAAGTTACAGCGGAGACCAAAGCTATAACGCGAGCACCGCGACTTTGAACGCATCCGTTACCCAGGCACCGACCTTCATGTATATCGATACCAGCCTGGGGCTCGGCGGGGGCAACAGCCCTTCCACGGTGACCGCGACGGCCTATGCCGGAGAATCGTTCTTTGTGGTGGCGCCAGTGCACTCCTACAGCATCCAACAGGCTCCCTCCGGAGGCATCACGTGGACGGAAAACGGAGCGGCGCCTACGGGCGTTATCACGACAATCCCAAGGAATGGCGGGTTTAGCGGAAACTACTCAACCGGCCAATATCAATGGGCGTATCTGGCTGGATATGTCACACAGGCGATCAACACTCCAGGAACCTACACGTTCACCGCGGCTTATCCCGGCGATGCCTATTACGGGGCATCGCAGAGCCCTTCCGCGCTGGTTGTGACGGTGCTGGACACAACGTTCAATATCACCACTCCCATTCCCAACGTGACGATCGCCTCGCCCGGCTCAACAGGAACAGCGCAGATCACCCTGACCGGCGTGGATAACTTTGACGGGGCGATCGCGGTGACCTGCACTCTGCCGGTTGCGATGAGCGAGGCAGCCTGCACCGCAGGCGGCGCCGCACTTACCCCTTCCGTCCAAACCGCAACCGCGCAACTGACCATCACGACGACCGGTGCGCATATCCTGGCCGTAAAACATGTGGCCGCCAACCGGCTTTACGGAATTGGCGTACTGGCATGCATTCTTCTGTTCTGGATCCCGGGCGGCCGGCGCAGGAGGATTCGGTTGGCGCTGATGCTTCTTGTCTGCGTTGCCGGACTGGTTTGCGTTGCCGGGTTAAATGGCTGCGGTGGCGAAGGTATCGTCACGCCTCCCCCGCCCACGGATGCCGGAACGCCCCCCGGAACCTATACGGTGAATGTGTCGGCGACATCAGCCAACATCACCCGCACGGGGAGTTTCACGGTTACGGTGCAATAGCCCACAGCTCTCTGCGGCCTTCCACCCGTTGAGCCACAGAAGCAACAAGGCCGCCCCGCAGTCGCGCTGCGGCCTTGTTGTTGATGCTTGAGTCCCTGATTACCGGGCAGCGGCCAGCGAGGGACGCGTGTCCAGAGCGCCGCTGGCATAGCCCTTGGCGATTTCAGTGATGGGAATGGGCGCGTAATCGCCGGCGTGACCGGCCTGGCCGAACTGCACCATGCGCGTGGCGACAACCTTGGCCATCGCTTCGCGCGCGGGCTTCAGGTAATCGCGGGGATCGAATTTATCCGGGGTCTCGGCGAAGACCTTGCGGATTGCGCCAGTGATGGCAAGGCGGTTATCGGTGTCGACGTTGATCTTACGCACGCCGTTCTTGATGCCGAGCTGAATCTCTTCCACCGGCACGCCCCAGGTTTCCTTCAGCTGGCCACCATACTTGTTGATGATATCCTGCAGTTCCTTGGGCACCGACGAACTGCCGTGCATGACCAGGTGGGTGTGCGGCAGGCGGTTGTGAATCTTGATGAGCAGATCCATCTTGAGGACCGAGCCATCCGGCTTCTTCGAGAACTTATACGCGCCGTGGCTGGTGCCGATTGCGATAGCCAGGGCATCGACGCCCGTGCGCTCGGCAAACTCAACCGCCTGGTCGGGATCGGTGACATGCTCCAGGCCGGTGCCGCCCGCGCCATGGCCGTCTTCAATGCCGCCCAGCACGCCGATTTCGCCTTCGACGGTGACGCCGAGAGGGTGGGCGAACTCGACCACCTTGCGGGTGACTTCGACGTTCTCTTCAAAGGTGGTGGGAGTCTTGCCGTCTTCCTTCAGCGAGCCGTCCATCATGACGCTGGTGTAGCCCAGTTCGATGGCGCTCTTGCAGGTCTCAAAGCTGTTGCCGTGATCCTGGTGCATGGCGATCGGAATTTCAGGATTCAATTCGGCGGCAGCCTGGATCAGCTTGAACAGGTAGAGATCCTCGGCAAACTTGCGCGCGCCGCGGCTGGCCTGCACGATGACCGGCGACTTGGTTTCCTTGGCCGCCATCATGATGGCCTGAATCTGTTCCATGTCGTTGACGTTGAATGCGCCGACGCCGTAACCGCCCTTGGCG
>JBEKZG010000272.1:0-5617 GCA_049510095.1 Occallatibacter sp. | reverse complement strand
CGGGATCAGGCGGAGTCTCCCGAAAAAGTTGTTCTTCGGCGTCAGGCATAATCCATTGTCCACCCTCTCCCGCTTGTGTGGCGAGTATGAAGTTATGCTTCTTTTTGAGCCGTTGCGGAACAAGAAGCAATCAGTTTGAAGGCAGATGGCCCATTCAATGACCCATCCATCCTTCTTTCTACACAAGAAGGTGGTTCTGTACATCATTCATTGTGTGTCGCCGCGGCGACCGATGAGTGGGCGGCGCAATTTTGCCGTCCACTCTGATTCGATTTCAACTACTCCTCGCATTTCGTTAGCGTAGTGATTGAAGCTGCTCCATCGGTAGTGCTCGGGCGATGCGACCAGTCCTCGCTCGACCGGATTGCGGTGGATATATCGGATTACCTCGGAACGGTCGGTTTCGCCACGGATGTTTGAGTCAAAATAACGTTCCTGCCAGAACTGCCGGCGATCGCCTCGCAGTTTGCGAGAGGTGACCTGCTTGAGCGCCTTCAGAAACTGCGCCACCAGGATCAGCGGGGGCTCGTTGATCAGCAAGTGAATATGTTCAGGCATCAGGATGTAGGCGTAGATCCTGGCTTGGTGACGTGCGCGGGTTTGTTCCAGAACGGCTTCGAACGTTTCCTTGGGTTCCGGTGCCGCAAGGAACGGAAGACGATGAAAGCAACTGAACGTGATGAAGTGAAGGGCTTCCGCTTTTTGGAACCGCTTCAGGCCATAGGGCATGGTGCCATCGTAAACCGCTGCGGCCTTGTTCGACGACCCGCTCATCGCGATAAGGCTGCGATGAACGGGGCACAGCTTCTTATGCCGGGATGAGTGGGCCACCTGTCTAACGCCTTCACCTGCACGCCCGCACTACAATGAAATGAGAGGATTGAAATGGCCAAAGCTATCACCTGCCTGCGTCCGACGAAGCATCTGTTGTACCTCTTCGCGCTATTGGCAGCGCCGAACCTTTGCGCTCAGTCTGCTAGCCAACCATTTACAGACGTCATTAGTGCTTCAGCGACAACAATAAAAGGCGGGTCGATAGTCCGGCTCGAGATCACCATTCAGAGCAATTCGAGCGAACTCATGATATTGAGAGACAATCGGCTCGGGCCTCAGGAAGCGGGGATATCCATTTGGGACAGCAATGGCAACCAGTTACCGCCGAGAGATGAATTCAAGCCGAGACCGGACTCAATCCATAGCGGACTAGGCATGGGCATTTCTCCCGGCAAAAGCATCACCGAATCTGTGGACCTTAATAGGTGGTATGACCTGACGAAACCCGGCCAATACACTGTGCAGGCGAGGAAGAGGATTCCCGGGAGCAACTCGGTCGTCGAATCAAATAAGTTGGCAATTACCATCCTTCCTTGAAGGTGGCGTCGGCGGACAAGTGCCTCATCTCCGATCAGATTTGGCTGGGGAGGCGGTTGGCTTCTTTGTAGCGGCCTAATTCTTTGACCATGGCGCAATGGGGAGTTAATGCCTCTATTGCGCGGGTGGCGGCTTCAGAGGAGTCGATCTGGCAATCTACGTAGAAGATGTATTCCCAGGGTTTGCCGTGGACGGGGCGGGACTCGATTTTGGTGAGATTGGTGCCGAGTTTGGAGAGTTCGGTGAGGGCGGCTACCAGGGAGCCGGGGCGATTCTCGACGGAGAAGGCGATGCTGATCTTGTTGGATTCAGGGTCGGGGACTACGTCGCGGGTGCGGCGGACGAGGAAGAAGCGGGTGAAGTTTTCCGGATTGTCCTCAATGCCGGCCTGAAGGATCTGCGCGCCGTAATAATGCGCGGCGGCTTCAGAAGCAATGGCGGCGGCGTGGCGGTCGCGGAGTTCGACCAGTTGCTTGACGCTGCCGGCGGTGTCGTAGAAGGCAAAGGCTTCCATTTTGGGGTGGGCGGCGAGGAAGCGGCGGCACTGCGCGAGGGCCACGGGATGGGAGAAGACGCGGTCAATTTCGCCAACGCGCGCGCCGGAGATGGCGATGAGGTTGTGGCGGATACGGAGGAGGGTCTCGCGCTCCACGGTTACCGCGTGCGAAAGCAGCAGGTCAAAGTGCTCGGAGACGGAGCCGGCGAGCGAGTTTTCAATGGGAATGACCGCGGCTTCGACCGATCCCTTGACGAGCGCGGAGAAGGCGTCGGCGGAGAGGGAGCAGGGAACAATGACTGCGCCGGCGACGAGCTTCATGGCGGCTTCGTGGCTGAATGAGCCGGGTTCTCCCTGGATCGCGATTTTCATTCCCGATTCCGTTTCTCCTGGTTGTGGGTTTGACGGGACGATTGGGTGGGCGTCCGATGTGAGGTGCTTTCTGGCACCATACCACAGCTCGACCGGAGATTTATCGGGGATTGGTCCGGAAGACATGAAAATCAACTCCGCAGCCACATGTCGGCTGCCACAAAGACAAAAAAGACCATGGCGATGACGCCGTTCATGGTGAAGAAAGCGGCGTTCAGACGGCGGAGATCGCGCGGAGAAACGATGGAATGCTCGTAGGCCAGGAGCAGGGCTACGGCAGCGAGGCCGAGCCAGCCGGGGGCGGCAAAGTTAAAGAGGAATCCGAACCAGACGAGCAGCGCCAGCATGGCCAGATGCATGGCGCGGGCAGCCCAGAAGGCGGCAGGGATGCCGATGGACTGAGGCAGGCTGTGCAGGCCGACGGCGCGGTCGTGCTCGAAGTCCTGGCAAGCGTAGAGAACGTCAAATCCGCCTACCCAGAGGGTGACGGCGGCGGTGAGTACGAGAATGCGGGGGTCGAGCGAGCCGCGGACGGCGATCCATGCAGCGGATGGGGCGAGACCGAGGGCCAGGCCGAGGCCGATGTGGGACCAGCGGGTGATGCGCTTGAGGTAGCTGTATCCGAGGAGGATGACGAGAACGAGCGGGGAGAGATAGAGGGCGAGCCGGTTGAGCTGAGCGGAAGCCAGGATGAAGACCAGCGCGGCTACGCAGGTGAATCCGAAGACGAATTGGCGAGAGAGCAGGCCGGCGGGAATGGCTCGGGCGCGGGTGCGGGGATTGGCGGCGTCAAGACTGGCATCGGCCCAGCGGTTGAAGGCCATTGCCGAGGAGCGGGCGGCAACCATGGCTACGAGGATCCAGGCAAGGGTGCGAAGCGTAGGGATGCCGTGGGCTGCCAGGAGGGCGGCGGTGAGGGCGAAGGGGAGCGCGAAGATGGAGTGCTCCCACTTGATCATCTCCAATGTTGTGCGTGTTTTGGACCAGATGCCGGGCATGAATGGCTCCATTGACAAGTGTAATGGAGGTGGATGATGGACCTGGGCGAGGAACAGGGCCGGTCATCCTCGGGATAGAGACGGCGGGGCCTCGGAGGGCGTTCGCCTTCCGAGGCCGAATGGAAACCTGTGAGGGTCTCCGGCGAGAGTTTAGAAATCAGTTGGCAGACCGTTGCCCCTCAGAGGGCTGGTTGGCGACCTGCAGGTTGTTTTTGACGCTGAAGACGCCGGGGACGCCATTGGCACGGATGAACGCCAGTTCCTTGTCGCCCTGGCTGTCAACGACACCGTCAAGCTGGACATGGCCGTTGACGACGGTAATGCGGATGGGCTTGGCGGGGTCGATTGCGTACTTGTTGAGGGCGGGGTAACCATAGACGGCGCGTGCGACGGCCATGCGAATGCCGTCGTCCATGAAGGAAACGGGGTCGACTTCGATGTTGTCGACTACGTCCTTGACGCCGCGGCAGGTGCTGACGAGACCGAGAGCGGAGTCTTTGGCCGGGTAATTGAGGGCGTGGCCAGCCAGAGTGACGACGCCATTCTGGACGTCGACGCTGATGGCGTTAAACAGGTTTCCGTAACCGACCTGGTCGTACTGAAGCTTTTCAACCAATTTGGACTTGAGTTGATCGTCAGGGACGGTCGGGCCGGCTACCTGGATGTCGTTGCGGACGGCGCTCACGCCTTTGGCTTTGTGGACGCGCTTGTCGGCCTCGGCCTTGTACTCGTAAAGGTCGACGGTGCCGGTGAGGGTGGCGATGCCGTTGGAGTCGACGGATACATGGACGCCTTGAAACTGCTTTTTATTGAGCCGGGCGGCGGCGTCGCTGGCCGCTGGCGTATCGGAGACTGCCTGTGGTGTGGCGCCTGCGGGCCCCGCGAACGAAGCCGGGGAGATGCCTGCGAGGGCTCCGGCGAGGGTGACCGCGAATAGCGCGGACCGAGTTGCGCGAAATGTGCTTGCCATTGAAGAAGTCCTCCACTTACCAGTTACTACCGATAAGTACGATGCGTTGGCCGGCTTGGATTGCACGGTGGACCGACCATCCGTCTGTTATTAACACAGACGCTGAAAAAAGGTTCCGGGTTGGAAGTTATTTTAGTTAGCCGGTGAGGGCGCAATTATTGCTGAATTGCTGAGATTTAGAGGATGTTCTTGTAACCTGCGGCCGGAGTTTTGCGTCTAATTAAAATGCGTGTCAGCAGAAAAAGGGCCACCCTTGGGCGGCCCTTTGCATTGTGCTTTACGAAGCGAATTCGAGACGGCGGAATAAGTTACTGTTTGACTAACTCGACGCGGCGGTTGAGGGCGCGGCCATCTTCAGCGTCGTTTGAGGCAATGGGCGCATAGGGGCCGTCGCCGTAGGGAAGCAATTGTGCCGACGGGACCGCGTACTGGATGGTGAGGGCCTGGACTACAGAGGCGGCGCGGCGCTTAGAGAGATCGATGTTTGCGGCGAGTAGGCCGGCGTTGTCAGTGTGGCCGACGACATAGACTTTGAGCCGCGGGTTGGCTTTGAGGAGTTTGGCGACTTCCTGCAGGGCGGGGGCGGACTCTGGCTTGACATCAGCCTTGCCAGTGTCAAAGAGGATGCCGTTGACGATGGCGTGGCCGCTGGTAGTGAGTCCGCCTTCGAGAGCGGCTGCATTGGCGACGACCTCCGTGTCCACGTCCTTGGTGACAACAATGGTCTCCTGATACCAGCCGCCAGCGCTGGTCTCGATCATGATCCATGTTTTGCCCATGTGCACGGTAAAGTCGCCGTAGTCGCCAGAGTCGTAGTCGAAAGAGTATCCGGCCTTATGCATCGCGCTGTTCAAGCTATGCACCACGAGGGACTTGCTCCCATAGCTCGGCCACTTGTATCTGATCTGCAAATAGTCGCCCATGAGGTGCTTGGGCTGGTCCTTCTTGTCGACGGTGACGGTGAAGTCGTAACCACCGAGATTTGAATGATTGCAACTAGTGATGAAGCTTCCAGGATAGCGGCTGATGAGTGGTGAGTCCTTGCAGCCTTTGGCATCCTGATCCTGCGCGGCGCAGAACTGGGGTACGAGGGGCAGGGCAAGAAATAGAAGCAGAATTCGAACTGTTTTCATCTGTTCTCCGTTCAAGCGAATTTGTAGTTGCACCGTATGGTCGACCGCGGTTTGGAGTTGATTGCGTTTCTTCGATTGGGCGGCTTCGAACTGAATTTACTGCGGCGGCGGCGGAACGTAATGGTTTTTCAGATTGATGTCGGCATTGGGGTTGCAGACGGGGCCCTTCCATCGATAATCGGAGATGGTTTCCATGTGAGTTGTGGTTCCCTGGGCAGTGGTGTCAATGGAGCCAACGGAATGGATGTGGGTCAGCCCGTCGAAGGTCAGCTCGACA
>JBEKZG010000271.1:0-5655 GCA_049510095.1 Occallatibacter sp. | reverse complement strand
CCAAAATCTGTCAGAAGGAACGGTCACAGACCTTCGCCGACTTTTGTATGGACGACAAGCCAGATTAGAAAGCGCAGACCTCCAAGCCAAACGATAGTCGTGAAGAGTTAAGCGATTCCCCCTCAAACCGGGCGCCTGCCATACTCCTCCCGTCGGGGCTTTCGCCTACGCCACCTTAATCTCATCCAGCAGTTCCGGATGAGAATCAAGAACCTTAAGCAGCTTTACCAATGCCAGTGGCGGCTTCGTCTTGCCGGTCTCATAGCGGGAAAAAGCATTTACGCCGCCGCCGAATATCTCCGCTGCCTCACGCTGGTCCAGCGCGAGCTTCTTGCGCACTTTGACGATGAATTCCGGATCGACGATGGCCGCATTCACCTGCTTGGCAAACGCCTGCATCTCGCTCATCACGCGCTCGGAATCCTCCCCATCATGGATGGATTCGCCGCAAGCCGGACAAAAATCGCCCGTGGTCTTCAAAATGGTGGTCTCGCCCTTGTAGGTATAGGGGACCTCACGGGTATCATGGATCAACTCAGCCGCTCCGCAAACCGGGCATCTCATCCTCAAAGCTCCTTGAAAGACGCAATCAACACGTCGTCGATCACGGTGAGTTTCAAATACACATCTCCCAACTGGGTCTTGGGCCGGTAGACATCTTGCCAGATCGTATGATCGGCATAAGTCGTCATGCTTTGGTAAAAGTCCGCCGTCTTCAGTGCCAACACCACGGCCAGCATGTCGGAGTAACTGAAACCCAACGCAACTGCTCCAGCTCGCGCCGTTTGCGTAGTTCGCACCTTGCCCGCTTCCACCAATATCCTGACTCGCGACAAGGCACAGTGCGGAGTCCACTTCTCCATAGCTAAGTATTAACCTAGTTGGTTAATTTTGCAAGTGATGGTCGGCGCTGCAATTCTCTTGCTGACCATCCCGAGAGCAAGAGTCCCACCAGGGCACATCCCCACCCAAACACATCGCCGTGCGCGGTATAGAAAGTTATGTCGTCGCGAAATCCATACCCCGCCGGCAGCGCATTCACCGTGTGCCGCGGAATGCTCTGCCGCACCCGCCCCTCGGGGTCAATCGCCGCCGTCACGCCGTTGTTGGTGTCCCGCAAAATCCAGCGCCGGTTTTCAATCGCCCTCATCCGCTCCATCTGCATGTGCTGCCAGGGCGCACTCGTGTCCCCGTACCAGCCGTCGTCGCTGATGTTCACCAGCACTTCCGCGCCGTTCTTCGCAAACTCCCTCACTTCATCCGCAAACACTGACTCGTAGCAGATAAAGACGCCGTACCGGTGCCCATTCAGCAGAAATGCTTTCCGCTCATTACCAGGCGTAAACTTTGAAACCCGCCCCGTCAGCTTGTGTGCAAAGAACAGCAGATTCTGAAACGGAATGTATTCGCCGAACGGCACCAGGTGAATCTTGTCGTACCGGCCCACGCGCTCTCCGTTTGCATTCACCACCTCCGCGGAGTTGTAATAGTTCCAGTCTTGCTGATCGGCTGACAAATCGATTCCGCGATTGCCCACCACCATCGGCGCATCAGTCTCTTCGGCAATCCCGGCCAGTGCTTTCTGAAACTTCGGATCTTCCTGTTCAAATGGTGCCGGCGACTCCGGCCACACCACAAGATCGGGATGCGTAGGATAAGGCGGGCACACAATTTCGCCGTTGGATGCGCCCGTCTCCGGAACTCCAGCAATGTAGGTTTTGCACTGTTCCCCGGACAAGTGAGCATATTCGGCGATGTGTTGATCCCATTGTCCCTTGCCTTCCCAACGGTTATCCCCATCCACATCCAGATTTGGCTGCACCAGCACCGCTGTGGCCGTGGGCGCGGGTTTCGGCGGAGCCCAGGCGTCGCCAGCTTCCAGGAAGAACACCAGAAACAAGCCGAAGCCTAACCAAACCTGCCCGCCAAGAAGAGCTTTTAGTCTCCATCGTGGCTGCCCCGGCTTGAGTGGCTGCGATGGAATCAGACGGCCACCAGCAAGAAGCGCATTCGCGGCAACCAGCAAAAAGCTGATCCCATACACACCAGTCCATGGAGCAAGCTGGTTCACCACCATGTTGTCTACTTGCGAGTAGCCTAGCTGGTCCCACGGCACCGAAGTAATCCGCGAAGCCGCCAGTTCCAGCCCAGCCCACAGCACAGGCGCAGCCGCCAGCGCCCAGCGCGTGCTCCCGCTTGCCCGACGCACCAGCATCACACCCAGGCCAAACAGACCAAAGTAGAGTCCCAGCACCATGCTGTATGCCAGCAGCAGCAACGTCGGCGCCATTGGCGGCATATCGCCGTACTGGAGCATCACATCGCGGACCCAGTAGCAGTTCCCCGCATACCAGAGAACTCCGCAGAAATATGCCAGCAGAAAACTGTGGCGCAGAGGTCTTCGCCCTTCCGCGCACCCGGGCGAAAGAATCGCCCACAGCAATGGAACCAGCGCAAACCAAGCAAAAATCCCGCGCCACGCCGGCATCGGCCCCGCCAGCGGAAACGGCAACTCCAGCAAGCCCGCGGACACACCTGCCGCTGTCCACAGCTTCCAGGCCCCGAACTTCAATCGTTTGCTCTGCATACAGCCCCGAGTCTATCGCATCGGCCCCACGCATTTTTCTCGGCGAATTCAGCGTTCTCCCCGCAGCCTGCTGGCAGCCCTCCCCGCCGGCGGGCGTGAGCAACCGGAAAACGCGCTACAATCGTGAGTATGCCCCTCGCAATCTTTGCAATGCGCCTGATTGAAGCGATGTTTTTCGTCGGTCTGGTAGGCTCTAGCATCGTCGTGCTCATTAGCTTCGTCGAAGATGGAAAAGAGCTCTTTGGAAAAGATGAGAAGTAGTGCGGTGCACCGCACGCTGCACGCGCACCTTTGATTTCTTATTGACTCTCGTCCAATTCGCACATAAACTCACCGCAGGGCGGGCGACGATTCCGCTTCTTGGGTTCTAAACAGCCAGCCGTTGCGCCGGCAAATTTACAATGGCATCCACTCGAACGACTGTAGCCCCACTCTCAAACCGCGTCCGCCTCATTGTGGCATCCTCGGTGATGCTCACCTTTATCTCTTTTTGGCGCGCCGCGGCCATCGTTCTCTGTGACCTCGGTTCGTCAGCCTTCTATGCAGGCGGCATTGCGGAACAAGCCGTCGGTGCGGCGGCTCCGTGGTTCATCCTCGGCATCATGCTCTTCAGCTTCGCCGTGCGCGCCGTTTACGTCGAAAGCTGTTCCATGTTCACCCGCGGCGGCGTCTACCGCGTTGTCAAGGAGGCCCTGGGCGGCACATTCGCCAAACTCAGCGTCTCCGCCCTCATGTTCGATTACATCCTCACCGGCCCCATCTCCGGCGTTTCGGCAGGCCAATACATTACCGGATTGATGAATGAGCTGATGACGGTAGCCAATAACAGCCATTGGCTGCCTCCAGCCTTGATGGACGCGCAGAACAATCCCTTCCAGTTCGATATGAACCACACCTCCGCCGTCTTCGCGGCCTTGGTAACCATCTATTACTGGTGGCAGAACACCAAGGGCATCGAGGAGTCCAGCGGCAAGGCGATGCAGGTCATGCAGATCACCACTCTCATGGTGATCGTTCTCCTCATCTGGGGCGTCTATTCCGTACTCGTTGTCGGCGTCCATTTTCCTCCCGCGCCCATCCCCGCCAACCTTCATTTCAGTGAGGAGGCACAGGGCTTCCTAAAGGGTCACGGCTTGCCCCTGCTCGGCTTCTTCGGCATCCTCATGGCCTTCGGCCACTCCGTGCTGGCCATGAGCGGCGAAGAGAGCCTCGCCCAGGTCAACCGCGAAATTGAGCATCCCAAGCTCAAGAACCTCAAGCGCGCCGCAATCGTTATCGCGATATACAGCCTCATCTTCACCGGCGGCGCCACGCTGCTCGCGTCGATGCTCATACCTGACATCCCGCGCACTACCCTCTACAAAGACAACCTGATAGCCGGTCTCGCCATGTACATGGTGGGTCCCATCTTCTGGCGCATCGCCTTCCGCATCTTTGTCGTCATCGTCGGCTTCCTCATTCTTTCCGGCGCAATCAATACCTCCATGATCGGTTCCACCGGCGTGCTCATGCGCGTGGCCGAAGACGGTGTCCTAACCGACTGGTTCCGCAAACCCCATAAAAAGTTCGGCACAAGTTATCGCATTGTCAATCTCATCTTCGTCCTTCAGATGATCACCATCATCGGCAGCCGGGGCAACGTCATTACCCTGGGCGAGGCGTATGCCTTCGGTGTCATCTGGTCGTTCACCTTTAACAGCCTAGCCATGCTGGTGCTTCGATGGAAATATCACGGCGAGCGCGGATGGAAGGTGCCTCCTAACATCCGCATCGGAAAAACCGAGATCCCCATCGGTCTGCTCTCGGTTTTCCTGGTGTTGCTGTCCACGGCCATCGTCAATCTCTTTACCAAGTCCGTGGCTACGGTCAGCGGCATTGTTTTTGCCGCTGCCTTCTTCATCATCTTCTCTATCTCGGAACGCCAAAACCAGCGCAAGCACGCCATCACATCGCGTCAGATGCGCGATCACTTTCAGTTGGAGCATCAGGACACCATCAGCCGCGAATCGGCAGCCATACGTCCCGGCGGCGTCATGGTCACCATGCGCGACGCCTCCAATCCTTTCGCCCTCAAGTGGACGCTTTCCCGCACTAGCACCGAAGAGCAGGATGTAGTCGTCATCAGTGTCCGCATGATGGGTGTGGGCGGCCCTGAGTATCTAAGCGCCGAGGACCAGAGCTTTAGCGAAGATGAGCAAATGATCTTCACCAAAGCCGTAGCCGTAGCCGAGAGCTTTGGCAAGAAAGTTTCTCTCCTTGTCGTTCCCGCGGGCGACGTCTTTGCCGCATTGGTTCAGGGCGCCAATGCGCTTGAGGTTGACTCCGTCGTCTCCGGTCTCTCCACTAAGATGTCCGCCGAGGACCAGGCCTTCCACATGGGTCAGGCATGGGAAGCGCTGCCCGAACCAAAGCGCCAGTTCAATTTCTATGTCATTACTCCCACCAGTGAGGTCAAGGTCTTTTTCATCGGGCCCCATGCTCCCACTCTCAGCCCAGACGATGTCCAGTTAGTTCACCGCTTGTGGCTCAATATGCGCCGTGATCCTTCCGTGCCCGGCCTCCATCACAGCGACATCATCACCTATGCCCTCACCCGCCTCGCAGGACAGTACGCCCGCGAGAAGCAGGAGATCCTTCGCGATCTGCGTAATTATCGTGCTGCTGAATCCCCAGCCAATTTGCGCCTCGGCAGCCACAACCTGTCCGGTCCCACCTCAGGCCCACTCACACCCACTCCCGCAAAGTCGCCGCGACCTTAAGCCCTCACTCACAATCGAATCGCGTGCGCGGTGAGCCACTTTTCAGCCTTGAAGCGCAACGGTCAGGCTGTTAAGAATCCCGCTCTGAACACTGTCTGCAACCTTCCCGACGATAGCTTTATCCACCCGCCAATCGACATTCATCCTGCGTGGTTCGGCATTTTGCTGACTCCATCGTCTCGGCATAACTAGTCGATCCTGAAAAAGTCTTAATCAGACGGGTTGCAATTGATCCTGGAAGGCTTCAGAGGCCGTAATACTCTGAAGCCCGCCCCAGATGCTCATCATGCAGAGCAGAACAATGCGCCA
>JBEKZG010000270.1:0-5662 GCA_049510095.1 Occallatibacter sp. | reverse complement strand
CGGTCATTGGCCGCAACATGGTTGGACGGCTTAAGGTCGCTCCACCGGGCGCAGTGCTCGATGAACCAGCCAAGCCAGTCGAGGTCGCCGAACTCCTCAAGGGGGACAACTCCGAGGAAGCGTTCTCGCAGCTTGTGCGGGAGCACGCGAGGAGCGGCGTCTCTGGCGTCCTGCCGAAGTTTCTCGATATAGAGAAGCAGAAGAAGACTGGACTGGGGAAGCATCCCAAGGCGACCCTGCTGACTCACAGACACATCGTCAAGGGCTCGTCCTCGCGGCTTCCATTCGCGACGGCCAATGAGCACCTTTGTATGCAGGTCGTGGCGAAGGTGCTGCCCACGGCAAAGACGGAACTCTCCGAGGATGGCAACGTCCTCGTAGTGCATCGTTTCGATGTGGACGAGAGCGGCAAGCCCTACCGTGCTTTGGAGGACTTCTGTTCGCTGCTTGGGCTACGCCCTGCTCAGAAGTACGAAACCACTTGGGAGAGAATCGCGAAGGCCGTACGGGCGCATGTGCCGGGGCGAGACCACTACGAGACATTTCAGAAGCTGACCGCGATGCTGCTGCTGACCTACGCCCTGCGGAACGCCGATTGCCACGCCAAGAACATCGCCCTGCTCTACACATCGCGGGATGATGCCAGTCTTGCTCCCGCCTACGACTTCTTCACGACCTCAGTCTATGCCGGATACCAGCACAATCCACCGGGCATCGGCCTGATGGGCAAGAAGACGTGGCTCCCCGGCAAGACCCTCGCCCGGTTCATCACCGCCAACCTCGGCATCCCCGAGAAGGAGCAGCGAGAGATGGTCGAACGCATCAGCGATGCCGCTGCTGACTCCGCTCCGGCAGTTCGTGAGAAGATGGACAGCTTGCCGGGCTTCCGGGACACGGGCAAGCGAATGCTGGCGGCTTGGAGCGAGGGCGTGAACTCGTTGCGGGATTCCCGGATGTACAGCCTGAGCCCGTGGAAGTCGAACCAAGCCTTCGAGGGCATCTCCGACCCGCCCAAACTGGAGACGCCGCGAACGGTCGTTGGGCGTTCGGAGCTACTGGCTGGCCGAGGGCTGCGGAAGACGAAATGAACCCTGAGACCGGGAAAC
Organism: Occallatibacter sp.; assembly: GCA_049510095.1. Lineage (GTDB taxonomy): Bacteria > Acidobacteriota > Terriglobia > Terriglobales > Acidobacteriaceae > Telmatobacter. Next base: position 4,556 of record JBEKZG010000270.1, on the reverse strand, counting down.
CAGCACCACTCCATCCGTTGAATTCACGCGGGGGCTTCAGGAAAAATGTTGGGCAAGGAATCGAAGAAATCCGGGCCACAGAACTCTAAACTCTTACTATCCAACCTTACTATCCACGTCTCTAAAAACACGCAAAAACTGAGAAAATTGGCTAAACCTGCCCGTACATGCAACTCGCTCGTACGGCCTGTAAATAGAACACAAATTTACAGTTTTGAGGATTTATTGGGATTTTTCAAAAAACTAAAAATTCGTGAATCTGGAAGCCGACGTTCTACCACTGAACTTCTCCAGCCCGTTTGGGGGCGAATATCCACCAGTATCGCTCAGCGCATGGCAAATGGCCATTTTGGCGCGGTCGTCGACTTCGCCGAGGGAGTCGGAAATAGGGCGCGAGCGATACGGCGCGGCCAGGTGGAACGGTCAGCAGGCGCCGACGCTCTTCGGATTTGCGAAGGTGTCCGCGTTGTCCTCATCGTTGCGGTCCAGGCAGGCGAAGTCCTTTTCAACTACCAATGTCAGCTGGGCGCTTCCTGTATCCACAGAGCCGTAGATGCCCACCTGCTCTCCTTCCGCCCATGCGCGGGCACTCTCGGCGGGGAGGAGCACGGTAACTTCCTGGGGCCGGTAGCGCACGGTGATCTCCTGACTGGATGGCGTCTGCTCCAGTGCGTAGGTGAGTTTTGCATCCGGATCGGGCGCGAATTGGATGGTTTCTTCGATTCGTCCCGCACGCAGCAACCGCTCCATCTCCGATGGCGATACGCGGAGCCGCATCGAGGCACCCTTGATTCGCAGTTTCATCTGGCTTTCCTTTGCATGTTCGCGGACGCCTGCTGCATGGTCAGCGTCCTATGCTGAGATGCTATCAAGGAAATAAAGGCGAGGGAATGACGGGAGCTATCCCCACGAGATCCGAACTTCGCGGTCCAGGACGGCGGGGAGGGATTTCGACAGGCCTAACTTGACAGATCGATTTGATTTCTTCAAGGTCAGTTTGACAGGGCTGAACGGTACGTCAGGATGGACCCAGATGCGCGCACCAGAACGAAGTGTCGAGCTGACGCAGGTTACGGAGTGGGAAGACGGGCACTTCCGACCCGTGCAGGATTCCCTGGCCGCCGAGGAGCCTCTCGAGATCCGGATTGGCGGGGTTCCGCTTACGGTCACGATGCGGACGCCGGGCCACGATCTGGAGCTTGCGGCTGGATTCTTGTTAACGGAAGGGATCATCGAGTCTCCAGGTCGGATTGCCGGAATTCGCGCTTTGACGCCGGAGAATGCAATGAGAAGCAACGTGGTGGAGGTGGAGCTGAAAGATACGGAGTGGAAATCCGAAGACTTGCAGCGCAACTTCTTCGCCGCATCCAGTTGCGGCATCTGCGGCAAGGCGTCGATTGAAGCCATCCGCGTGCGTGGCTTGCGGCAGCCCGACACCGGTTTCCAGATCGATCCGGAGGTGGTGTGCCGGCTGCCGGTCGTACTTCGTGCGGAGCAGGCGGTGTTTAGCCGTACCGGCGGGCTGCACGCAGCCGCGCTTTTTGACAGTGACGGACAACTGATTGCATTGCGCGAAGACATTGGCAGACATAACGCTGTGGACAAGATTGCTGGATGGGCGCTTATGCAGGGGAAACTGCCGCTATCCCAGTATGTGATGCTGGTCAGCGGCAGGGGCGGCTTTGAGATTGTGCAGAAGGCGCTGGCGGCGGGGATTCCGATTCTGGCTTCTGTTTCGGCGCCCTCGAGCCTGGCGGTGAAACTGGCGCGCGAGCTTGGACTGACTCTGATCGGCTTTTTACGCGGCCGGCGGTTCGTGATTTATTCGGGCGAATACCGGTGCCTCGCAACAACCTCGATGGGCCGTTCCAGCGGCTGAGTCCGTCCCTGTTGGAAGCCAATTCTCCGCTCGAAGCATCAATTCTTCAGAAATTCACGGTAGCATTCAAAGGATTGAATGAAAGCAGTTTACGAAGGCGCGATTTCGGATAATACTATCCCAATTGAGTCACGGAGGGCCGATTCCCCATGCCCGTTACTATCAATGGCAAGCCGCTGGCAATCGACGCCGGCGCACGCCTGATTGACACCATCAACCGCAGCGGGGTCCAGATCCCGCAGGTTTGCTACCACCCGCAACTGGGACCGATTCAGACTTGCGACACCTGCATGGTGGAAGTGGACGGCAAGCTGGTGAGAGCCTGCGGCACCACTGCCGCGGACGGCATGGCGGTGGTGACCGAGTCGGCGCGCGCAGATGCCGCCCAGCGCGAGGCGTTTGACCGCATTCTTGGCAACCATCTGCTTTACTGCACAGTCTGCGACAACAACAACGGTAACTGCACGGTGCACAACACTACCAAGCTGCTGGCGGTGGAGCACCAGGAGATTCCTTACCAGGCGAAGCCGTATGAAGTGGACATGTCGAACCCCTTCTACCGCTACGATCCCGATCAATGCATCCTCTGCGGCCGTTGCGTGGAGGCCTGCCAGAATCTGCAGGTAAATGAGACGCTGAGCATCAGGTGGGAGGACCCGCATCCGCGCGTGCTGTGGGATGGCGGCGCGCCCATTGGCGACTCGAGCTGTGTTTCGTGCGGGCATTGCGTGACTGTCTGTCCTTGTAATGCGCTGATGGAAAAATCGATGCTGGGCGAGGCGGGGTACTTTACTTCCCTGCCCAAATCCGCACTGAACGGCATGATCGACATCGTGAAAGGAATTGAACCGGAGTTGGGATACGGGTCGATTCTTCAGCTCTCCGAAGTGGAAGCGAACATGCGCGAGTCGCACACAAAGATAACCAAGACTGTGTGTACCTACTGCGGAGTAGGTTGCAGCTTCGATATCTGGACCAAGGGACGGCACATTCTGAAAGTGGAACCCGCACATGGGGCGGCCAATGGTGTTTCCACTTGTATCAAAGGCAAGTTTGGATGGGACTATGTGAACAGTGCCGACCGGCTTACCACGCCGCTAATTCGTGAAGGCGACGTATTTCGCGAAGCCACATGGGACGAAGCGCTTACTTTGGTGGCGCGCCGATTCGCCGAGATCAAAGCAGTGAACGGGCCGGACGCGCTGGCTTTTATTTCTTCTTCGAAATGCACGAATGAAGAAAGCTATCTGATGCAGAAGCTGGCGCGCGCCGTGATCGGCACCAATAACATGGATAACTGCTCGCGCTACTGCCAGGCTCCGGCGACGACGGGGCTGTTCCGCACGGTGGGTTATGGCGGCGATTCCGGTTCTATCTCAGACATCGAGCAGGCGGGGCTGGTGCTGATCATCGGCAGCAACACGGCGGAGAGCCATCCGGTGCTTGCGACGCGCGTGAAACGCAGCCACAAGCTGCGCGGGCAGAAGCTGATTGTCAGCGACCTGCGTGAGAACGAGATGGCGAGGCGCGCGGATGTTTTTCTGCATCCCAAGCCGGGTACCGACCTGATCTGGCTTTCGGCAGTAACGCGTTACATCCTTGAGAACGGGCTGGCCAAGCAGGACTTCATCGACAAGTGGGTGAACGGCGCGGCGGCGTACATCAAGAGCCTTGAGCCGTTCACGATGGAGATGGCGAGCCAGAGATGCGGGATCCCGGTGGAGACGCTCACGAATGTGGCGCACATGATCGCGGAAGCGGATGGCGTGTGCGTGCTGTGGGCCATGGGCGTGACGCAGCACATCATGGGTTCGGACACATCGACGGCTATTTCGAACCTGCTGCTGGCGACGGGCAATTACATGCGGCCGGGAACGGGCGCCTATCCACTGCGCGGACATAACAACGTGCAGGGCGCGAGCGATCATGGGGCGATGCCGAATTACTTCCCCGGCTACCAGAAGGTGGACGACCCGGCGATCCGCGCCAAATTTGAGAAGGCATGGAATGTAACGCTGCCTCCGAAGCCGGGACTGGATAACCACCTGATGATCGATGCCATTCAGGACGGCCGTCTGAAATCGATGTACGTTTTCGGCGAAGAGATGAGCATGGTGGACTCGAATGCGAATTATGTCGCGGATGCGTTGTCGAAGCTGGACTTTTTTGTGATGCAGGAGATTTTCTTCACGGAGACCTGCCGGTTTGCGGACGTGATTCTGCCGGGTTGCCCGAGCCTGGAGAAGGAAGGCACGTTCACGAGCACGGAGAGGCGCATTCAAAGGCTCTATCGGGCGATGGAGCCGCTGGGCGAGAGTCGGCCTGACTGGGAGATTATTCAGGACATCGCCAATCGCCTGGGCGCTGGATGGAAGTACGAACATCCCTCGCAGATTTACGAGGAGATTGCTCCGCTGACTCCGATCATGGCGGGGGTCACCTATGAGCGGCTGGAGGGTTACAAGACGCTGCAGTGGCCGGTTGCGGAAGATGGCAGCGATCAGCCGCTGCTGTATACCAAGCAGTTCAAGTTCCCTGACGGGAAAGCGAATTTCTATCCACTCACATGGTACGAGCCGTCGAATCTGCAGGATGACGAATACGATTTGCATTTGAATAACGGACGCCTGCTTGAGCATTTTCATGAAGGCAACATGACGTATCGCACCGAAGGCAT
>JBEKZG010000027.1:0-14325 GCA_049510095.1 Occallatibacter sp. | reverse complement strand
CCGCCGTAGAACCGCAATTAGGGCAGGCTACAACCCCGTCCGGCCATCTCAGCCGGATCATGTAGTCGATGGCATTCTGAGGGACTGAGAAGTGCTCAAAAGCCTGTTGGAGCGTGTTTAGTGTGGCCATTTACCATTCCTCTGAGGTGATTTCCATGACAGAAAAACAGGCTGAACAGATTGTTTCGGCGCTTACGAGCATTGCCGCGTCACTTACCGCGCTCACCCTCTACGCGCAAGCGGCATCTAAGCATCTCGGAGTTGAATCACCCGATCTAACGACTCTTTTGCCAGCGCCATCGCGTCGGATGCCGGGTCGGTGACGGGAGAGACCCGGACGCCCATTTGTACAGGGAGCGGGGTTGCTCCTGATCCGTAGTAGAGGGAAAGAATGCTATTGAGGCGATTGACGGCCCCGACACCCGCGCCCTCCGGTTGCCCTGCGATTACGGCATACAGTCGCTCGACTAGCGGATCGTCAATCTGCATTTCCTCTACCCTCATTGAGGGTAGTATGTCAGTGCCGAGAATCCAGACCGGGGGCAACCGCAGTTTTTTGCGCAGAAGTTCGGTGAGTTTTTACTGGTCGGTGTCGGGGCGCTTGTAGGGCTTGGTTAGCCATTGGCGGGCTTCGTTGACTGCGCCCTGGGTGTTGTCGTTGGTCTGCACGGCGAGGCGGTATTCGCTGACTGCGCGATCGCGCTGGCCGGTGATGTCGAATATCTTGCCCAGGGCAATGTGGCTCCAAACCTCAGTCCAGCGGGGTTCTCCGTCACCGCGCAGAGCATCGCGGTAGGAGTTGACGCTGGCCTGGTAGTTGCGCTGGGTATAGAGCAGTTCGCCGATGCGGTAGCTGGCCAGGGAGCTTTGCGGGTTGGCTTCGAGGGCCTTCTGGTACTCGGCCAGCGCGCCGGTCAGATCGCCTTGAGCCACGAGTTGCTGGCCTTTGAGGATGGCAATGCGGACCTGGAGATCGGGCGAGGATTTGAGAACCCAGTCGTTGGGGTCGATGGCAATGCGGCGCGGACGGCCGAAGGTGTCGACCACGTAGGGCTGGGAAGTGCCGACCACCTCGATTTTTTTGTTTTCCGTCTTGCCGTCGGTCTCGACGCGCAGATCGACGGGCATGCGGAAGAGGTCGAGATCCTGATGAATTTCACCGATGGTGCGGAAGCCCTTGTTGTTGCCGAGGCGGAAAACCTCGTACTTATCGGTGAACACCGGTGCACCGGTGCTGTCAATCCACTGCGAGAAGAACGCAAGCAATTGCTGCTGGCTTTGCTCCTCGGCCACCTTCTCAAAGTCCGTGGTGCGGATGCTGGCGTCGGTGTACTGGCTAAGAGCGCCTTTGAGGATGGCCAGGAATGCCTTGTCGCCGACTTCCCAGCGCAGCATGTGAAAGATCATGGCGCCTTTCTCCAGCGTCATGGATTGGAATTCGGGGCTGAAAGGGTTGAGGCGGGAGATGCTGGAAAGCGGAATGGTGTCGTAGGCCAACGCTCCGGCGGAAACGTCTTGCAGCGCCGCATGCATGGCGCTTCTTCCGCTCTCGTCCTCAACATACATCAGCTCTCCGTAGCGGGACATGCCGTTCATGATCCATGCGTCGTTGAGGGTGCGAGGGCTGACTTCAGAACCCCACCATTGGTGGGCGATGGTGTTGGCAAGCAGGCGCACGCCGCTCTTGTCGCCGACGCGGGAACCGAGGATGGCTGCCAGCTCCGGGGCCCAGACGGCGGGGAGGGTGTCGTCAGGGATTTCGACGACGTTGAGACGGCTGGACTCCGGCTCGCCGAAGCTGTCAGTGAAGAAGTCGAACTCCTTTTGCGCCGTCTGGGCCAGGGGGTTGCCGGAGGCCTGGTGAGAGACGGTGAGGTAGACCTTTACGTTTCCGGGGCCGACGGAAACCGGGTCGACGTAGCGGCCGGCGATGATGGTGCCGGGGAAACCGAGCTTCTTCCAGTTGAAGTTGTACTGGTCGCCGGGCTTGCCGTTGGCCAGGGTCACGGAGGTTGGTTTTCCGGTGCTGCCGCTGGCGAAGACGCGCATTCCCTGGGGTACGCGGAAATGAATTTCCGCAGTGAACCGGTCAGTGAGGTAGCCGGTGGAAGGGAACCAGCGCGCGGGATAAAGCAGGTAGGTGATGGGCTCCTGGATGGCGGCGAGCTTGAGGCCCTCGATGGGGCCGTCTTCGTTCCCGGTGATGGCGCCCTCGTAGACAAATGTCCAGTGATTGACCTGACCTTGTGTGAAGGGCGCGGCCGGGGAGACGCGTATGGTGCCGTCGGCCGTGCGTTCACCGTTGAGGGTCTTGCCGCTGTCGTCGGTGATGCTGGTGACCTTGAGCGCCGGGTGAAAGCCGAAGCTCACCAATTCCATGGTTTCGGGCGCGGTGAAGGTGACCGTGGTTTTCGCCGCCAGGTGATGGGTGGAGGTGTCGATTTCAGCGTCGATCACGTAGCCGGTAATGTTCAGCGCAGGACGCTCCGGGCGCTGCGCGGCGAGAGGCCCCGCGGTGGCTAGACCGAGAACCAAGGCAGTTGCCACGATTCTGGATTGGGAGAAGCTGAGCCCAATTCCGAGCCCAAAACTGGGCCCAAATCCGAACCTGAATGCAAGCCGTAACTTCCGTTTCAAAGAACCCATAGCAGTCATCATCGCATCGCAGCCGATCTTGTGGAAGTTGTTCCGCGCGCCCCAATGCGGCGGAATCAGGATTTTACGGTCTTCATTTCACGGGCCGCGGAGCCCGCGCTGGGGAAGCCGTTTCGAGCTGGGCCAGGGTTATGGCCGCAACCCTGTCAATGGAACCTTTTTGCCGTTCAGGACCCGCAGGCCGGAAATTGAGTACCGTCCGAATGTTCTTGAGCTCCTTCATCATGGACTCTCGAGGGACGCCGTCGGGTAGCAGGCGCACAATTTGTTGGACGATATTTGATGCGGTGAAGTCATCCTGAATCAATTCCGGTACGACGCGCTTGCCGGCGATTAGGTTGGCCATGGCTACGTGGGGCACCCTGACGACCCGTTTGGCAATAGCATAGGTGAGCGGGGAAACGCGGTAAACCACGACAAAGGGATTGCCGATGAGCGCCGCCTCGACGGTGGCGGTGCCGCTGGCTACTACCGAGGCGCGGGCGTGGTGGAGGGCGGCTGCGGCGTCTTCCACCAAGTGTACGGACAGGCCGGCTGCGTGGATTGCAACCAACTGGCGAACCTCTTCGCGCTGCGGGGCGTTGAGGGTGGGGGCGAGGGGGATCAGGAACTGGTACGCAGGCTCGCTGGGTGTTGGGGCCGGCAGGTCGCGGGCGGCCTCGAGGATTTCAGGCAAGTTGTCGCGAATCTCTTTGGGGCGACTGCCGGGGAGCAGGCCGATCCATGTTCGCGATGGGTCGAGCCCGTTTTCGTCGGCGAACTGCTCGCGGGTGATGGAGGGCAAAGGCTGCTCGGCGAGGGGATGGCCGACGAACTCCGCCTGGACGCCGCGTTCGCGATAGAACGGCTCCTCGAAAGGGAAGATGACGAGCATTTTGGTGACGTACTTTTGCACCAGCTTGATTCGGTGCTTCTTCCAGGCCCACAATTGCGGACTGACGAAAAAGATGACGGGAATGCCGAGGCGGTGCAGTTCCGCGGCGAGTTCGAAGTGGATGTCGGGGAAGTCGATGAGCACGGCAACTTCGGGCTTGCGGTCACGAATGGACTGGCGGAGCTTGTGATACTCGCGGTAGATGCGCGGCAGATGGCGGATGACCTCGGTGATGCCCATGACGGCCATATCTTCAGAGCGGACGATGCGGTCGAGTCCGGCGCTGACCATGCGCTGGCCGCCCATGCCGAAGAAGTGCGCTTGCCGGCCGTTGGCGGCAAGTTGTTTTTTGAGGGCTTCAATCAGCAGGGCGCCGTCGTGCTCGCCGCTGGCTTCGCCTGCCGAGATGAAGAGGTTTAGGGGCATGAAGGGAACTTGCGCCACGCGAGTTCGCGCTGGTCTTCATGATAGCGGCTGAGCCTGTCGACTAGCTTGCATTGGCGAGGGCTTGAGCCGGCGGCGTGGGGAAAGCTGGGTACTTTGACAAGAAGTCCAGGACACCGTCGTGCAACGTGGCGGGTTCGTCCGCGAATGTGACGTCGGCAAAGGGATTGCAGTCGCCGGACGCGTTGCCGACGCAGACGACGGGCGTGCGAGCGCCCAGTTTCCGAATGAGGGATGTGAACCGCTCCCTGTTTTCGGCGGAGAGTGAATGGCCGAGAAGGACGAGGTCGAAGTCGCCGGCCTTGAAGTGCTCGATTGCGTCGCGGATGGACCACACGGGCACGATGATCAGCCCCGCTGTGCTCCAGGGCGACTTTTGGACCGCGAGCTGTGCAGGGTCGAGTGCAACCGCGAGTACGACAGTGGTCGACATGAGAGACACCTCCAGTTCCTGTGCGACGTTGACTTGTTGGGCCTTAAACTTGGCGGGCCGGGATCGCATGGACAGCGACGCCCGTCCGAGGTTTGGTGAGAAAAAACGAAAGGCCATTCGGCGCAATTCCCAAATGTCCCGCGAATCCACCCTGAGCAATGAAGAGAGAGTTGATGGTCGAGGTTAGAATATACCGATAAATCGACTGAAAGTATGTGACGAAGATCACGCATCATAATTGAGGGCCTTTGCTTAGGCCCGCGCTCCCTATGAACAGGCTGATTGAGGGTGGCGGTTTCCCACCCATTCGCCAGAAGAAAGCGAATGGGGCACGGTGCTTGTTTGGCGGGTCCGGCCCGGGTTCATTCCGTTCGTAACCTGTCGACACAAGTCATGTTGCCCCTGATGGACCGCTCCTTTAGAGTGGTGGTCTCCCGCCCTTTCGCCAGAAAAAGGGCGAAAGAGCGGGGCACGGAGCCTCTCTGACGGGTCCGAAGCAAAAGATTCATAACTGAAGTCCGCGGATCTTCGTCTAAATTTGAACTGAAGGATCATCTGGCGCTGGGAGGCCACGCGATGCGGTTCTTCCCTCTCTCACCCCCCAAAGGCAAGCCTGTTTCCCTGCTCATCCTGATCGGGCTGCTGATGGCCGGCGACTTGATGCAAATGAATGCCGTGGCGCAGGATGCCGGCGCCTCAGATGTGACGCAGCCGGATCCTCCTCCTCCTCCGGCTGTGTTTCAGAACCTGATACCGATTGAACAGCTTACGTTTCTGAACGATTACGCGGGCCGGATGGAAAAGGATCTGCGGAAGGACAAACGGTTCCGCAAGCTGCTGGATGCAGTGACTCCCCGCACCGGATATTTCTACGGCGGCGAAAGGATACTTGCCGATGCGAGGGATGACGTGCTCGGCGGCGATCCGCTGCCGGTGAATGTCCGCGACGGGCGGTTCGTCATGGTGGGGACAAGCGGGGGCGGGTTCCACGGCGGACGTGGATTTGTGTGGTTCGACATGAAGGCGGGGATTGGGCTGGGAGGGGTTTATTTTCATCCGACGAACGGCGAACCGACGCCCACGCTGGCTATCTATTCGCGGCAGTTGAAGGACAGACAACTAAACATGGGCCAGCTACCCTTGGAGTTTGCGCAGGATTTTGCCCAGTGGGAGATGGTGGCGAAGATGCCTCCGGTTACGTTCCGCTATTTCATTCCCGACAACAACAGGAAGTATGTGCTGGTGCACGATGAGGACTATTGCGATCATCCGGCGAATGCGCCGGCGCCACCGCAGGATGAGTGCCAACAACTGAATGCGGACGCGGCGGACAAAGAACTGACCGCGGCGGACTTTATGAAGCAGACCGGCAACCGGACGGATGCGACCGCGTACATGCTGAATCCGGAACTGGTGACGTGGATGGGCGTGCGGACACAGACGTGCGGGGGCTCGTTGGCGTGCCAGATTCGCGTTACGCGTCGGCGGACGCGAGCGCTTTTGAGCGGGCCGAGCTGACGTAGCTAAATCGGCTTCTATTGCGAGACTGGTTTCACTTCCGGAATTTTTGCTGGGGACTCTAGCAGGAATTTGGGGTCGATGCGGGCGTCGTGCCAGCGGACGCCGAACCAGAGATGCGGGCCGGTGGCGCGGCCGGTTGAGCCTTCGCGGCCGAGGATGTCGCCACGTTTTACTTCCTGGCCGGTGTGGACTTTGAGCTCGGAGAGATGGAAGTATTCGCTGATGAGGCCGCCGCCGTGATCGATGAAGACGGAGTTGCCCTCAAAGAACATTTCCTTGGCGAGGACTACTGTTCCATTGGCGACGGCGAGGATGGGAGAGCCGACGGGCGAGTCGTAGTCGGAGCCCGTATGGACGTGCTCGGATGCTTTGCCGTTGTAGATGCGCTTGACGCCGAATGATTTGCCGATGGACATGGGGCGGACGGGCGGGCCGAGGGGCAGCGCGAATTGCGGGGATCCTTCTTTGTGCAGCCACAGATGGGCCAGTTGCGCGCGATCAATGGCATCGTTTTTGAGGTCCGCGGGCGAGGGATGGGCCTGAGGGATATCGGGAAGGGTGATTTCCTCGGTGCCGTAGTCGTTGGGCTCAACGGAGATGCGCGCGAGATGCTTTGGGCCGGAGCCCCACCGGGCTATGGTGATTGTTTCGGTTCTGGTGAGGAGATCGATGGGGTAGTAGCAGACGCCTTCAAGCGCGAGCCAGATGCGGCCTTTCATGCTGCAATGGAGCGTGCCCGGCGCTACCCAGCGGACCAGTGTACCGGGGGCGGCGGCGACGGTGGGTACGTGTGTCTGCGCCAATGAGAACGTGGGCGCGAGGAAGGCGGCCAGTGCCAGCGCGCCGGGAAGAATGGCGTGGAGATGACGGTGCTTCATGGATTTCCCCTTGCAGAGAGAGCGCGAGGCCGGACCCAAAAAAGTGCGCGCACCTACAGACACGGAAGGTCGATTCCTTGATTTCCATGATGTCTGCACGTATGCGCGCAGAGGAGTAAGAATTATGCAGAAGCTAGCAGGTCGGGATTTGTTTTATCTGTTCAAAAGGGGACACTGGGTAGTGCTGACGCATCGGGTCGCCGCGGACGGTTTCGAGTTACAGGAGATATAACCGGCGACATAACCCGTCATGGTAGAGTCGCTTCCATGGGAATGTGTGCGGATATCGTGGCACTCGGGCCTTTCAGTCCCGACATAAGCCAGTGCCTCGAATATCCACCGGACCTGTATCGATCAACGAGAAGCGGTGCAACCGTTGTGGTAACGCTATTCGGAATCACCGAGGGGTCAAGCGCGAGCAGACAATTTGCATCGTGTCTGGGAATTACCGATCCATGGGATTTTAATCAGCACACAATTGACTCGAGCAAAATCGATGTCGATGCGTCGCGAGAGTTTCTCCAATCCATTTCCGGGGGACAAGAATACGCCCGGGACTTTGATAAATTGCTTGCACTTCGCACGCGCGGATTTCAGTTTATTTTTCGTCCCAATGGTTGAGAGTGCCTGGTTCTACTACAGTGCTCAAGGGAACGATGGTGCACGCGCACGCGCTCGGGACTTGGGCCATTCGGGATGACAGATCCTTTTGGGTTGTTCGGGGGTGCAAGAGCAAAGGGAATTGCAAGTGCTAAAGCAAAGGAACTGTAGATCCTTCGACTCACCACCCCCAAACTGAAAAACGTTTGGGGCCCCTTTCGCTCCCTAATGACCGGCGCGTAAGCCCAATGGAATCAATAGCGATTTTTCGGTCATTTCAGATGTAACTTGCAACGCAAGTCATGATGCTCAGGATGACAGTCTTTTTTTTGAGATATAGAAGATTCATGACGCTAGTGGGAATAGCGCTGTTCGCCGGCTTCCAGCGCTACTGGGAGGCAGTTCTGCTCTGGGGGGAGGGGGCAGGTGGCGTAGGGGGTGTAGGCGCAGGGCGGGTTCTCTAATTTGTTGAAGTCGAGGACGAGGCGGCCTGGCTTGGTCAGGCCGTGTTCGGGGAAGGTGGTGTGCAGAAAGCGCGCTGCCTCGTAGGTGGTGGTCTTGCTGGTTGTGTCCCGGAGGATGAAGAAGAGGATGCCCTCCTCGCCGGGTTCGGTCACCGGTTCCAGACGGAGGGTTTTGCCGTAGAGCGTGAATTCGGCGACGCCGGGCGCGGGCATGTTGAGCGTGGTGCCGATGACGGTGGGGATCTTTTCGACGTGGGGCGGGTTGAAGGGGATCCAGCGGGCGACGACGCGGAAGTAGGGGTCGGGAGGGTACCAGTTGAGGCCGTGAAAGTTGGTGCGGGTGGGCGAATCGGCGTCTTTGATGCGCAGGGCGTAGCGGTCTCCGCGATGGAGGACCGCCAGGGTGAGGCCGTGCCAGGCGATGGTGTCGGGTTTGGCGTCGTCGGCGGCGAGCGGGCCCTCGCGGGCGGGATGGCCGTCGATGGTGAGATCGGGCGGAAAGCCGCCATTGGGTGCGAGCAGTTGCAGTGTTTTGCCGCTCTCGGTGAGCAGGCCCATGTGGGCGGGCGCCTGGGCGCGGAGGCGGATGGTGTTGTCCTGCGCCGAGCCGACGGAGTTGACGCCGGGCTTGAGCCACTCAAGGCCGATGAGAGTCAGCCAACTGTCGGGGGCGGCTAGGTCGTGTTCGCGCTGGGAGCGCCAAGCGGCTAGATTTTGACGCCACTGGGTATCTTCGTCAGCCGTCTTCTCGTGCGATTGGGCTGTTGACTGTGGGGCTGATTGGGCGGGAACGGACCCAGCTTTGCCGGCGAGAAGGAGCGCGAGAATCAGAGCATATTGCAGTATGGATCGATACCTCATCAAACGAGCTCCTGGAAAGAAACAGCCCCGTTCGCCCCGGCCCTACGGGACGGGGTACAGCCGGGAAACATCGACCCAGGATTGCGTCCGCTAGTGCGGACTCCATCCATGGGCTATTATCGTATCCTCCCTGCGGGAGGATGGACCGTGCGGCAGGTGGTTTCATACTCCAAGGGTCGGCTTCGCCGGTGGAGGACCTTTACCGAACCATATCGAATAACCGCATCCGCATTTTACTGTCCAACCGATGGATCTTCTCCTATTATGCCTTTTTGCGATGCGGGATTAGACTTTTGGCGGGGCATCGGGAGGACGAATTGAGAGAGCTTTCTGACGGGAGCGGATTTCGGGTCAGTCTTCTCTTTCATCTTTTCTGCCTGTAGGCGACGGCATTTGCGCGGCAAGGGGCTCGGACGAGTAGCGGGTATTTCAACCAGCCGAGACTGTCGGGCGGGTGTTGCGGAATAAGCCGGAGAGTGGAGGAGTTTTCCATGGGCAAGCCAGTGGATGTTTTGGCGATCATTTTTCTTTGCCTACCGGCGCTGGTGGGCGCACAGACAGGCACGAATAATCCTGGCGCAGAGGGGGGAGCGGCGGGGCAGCAGGCTCCGGTTCTGAGTCCGCGTACCACACCGGCACAGGCCGCCGTGGCGACGCCCGACGCGGGGGAGGGGCGGATTCACCTGGATGTGGTGGTGACCGATAAGGCGGGAAAGGCGGTGCCGGGTCTGGATTTGAAGGATTTCACGCTGCTGGACAACGGGCAGCCGAGCAAGATTCTCTCTTTTCACGCGATCGACGCGACGGTGCAGGCGGGGAGCCATCCGGTTGAGGTGATCCTGTTGATCGATGGGGTGAACCTTGATTTGCAGGCGGTGGCGCGGTCGCGCGAGGAGATTGGACGTTTTCTGCACCAGAACGGTGGCCGGCTCGCACAGCCGGTATCGATTTTCATTTTCAACGACGATGGTGTGGCGATTCTGGCGCAACCCTCGATGGACGGGAATGCGCTGGCCGCGCAATTGGATAAGGCCGACTCGAAGATACGCACGATCAGCCGGTCATCGCAATACGGAGGCTTTGACCGTTTCGATCTGTCGCTTAAATGGATGAACGTGATCGCGCAGAGTGAAGCCAAGAGGCCGGGCCGGAAGCTGCTGATCTGGGCGGGTGCGGGCTGGCCTCTGCTCGACGGTGTCAGAGTTCAGATTTCACAAAAGGGGCAGGAGCAAATATTTAGCAGGATCGTTGACCTCTCAACTGAACTTCGTGAAGCGCACATGTCTCTGTATAGCGTTACGCTGGGGCAGCCTGGATTGGGCACATTTCTTTACGAGGGTTATCTGAAGGGCGTGAAGACGGCAGAGAAGGCAAATCCCCCTAATCTTGGTTTGAAGGTACTTGCCGTGCAAAGCGGAGGACGGGTGCTGGGCCCGGATAACGACACGGCCGCACAGATTACTGACGCTATTCGGGATGCGAGCGCCTTTTATGCGCTTTCATTCGACCCTCCGAAGGCGGACCGGGCGAATGAATATCATGATTTGAAGGTGCAGATCGATGAGTCGGGACTGACGGCGCGGACCAGCACGGGGTATTACAACCAGCCGTAGCGCGGGGCGATCGTGTTGCCATCGAAGATCGGCGCGGGATATCAGCGGCCTGTCGGCCGGTTGGAGGGTGTGTCCTTTGTTGACTAGTGAGTTGGCGCCGCCTAGAATTAAAAAGGAGAAATTTATTCATTTTCAAACGCGTGTCTGCTATGGACGCGAGATCATTTCTACGCTGCTGGTTTTGAAGACGGCTCCAGCCGATTTCTGACCGAAGGGCGACTGAGATGGGAGTGTTACAGGATGCCTGAAGTGCGCCTCAGTCCGCGAGAGCGGCTGGTGCTTACGGCGATCATCGAGTTGTACATTGCAACCGGCGAACCTGTGGCATCGCAGGCGGTGGCGCACTCGTTTGCCGAGCGCGAAGGGCTCAGTTCGGCTACGGTGCGGAACGTGATGGCGGCGCTGGGCGAGGCAGGTTTGTTGGAGCAGCCGCACACTTCGGCGGGGCGCATTCCGACGGCAGCGGCTTTTCGCTATTACGTGGAGCAGATCACGCATCCGGGGATGGCAGCGGGCCGCATTTCACAGACGCAGACTAACAACATGGGGCAAGGACCGACGAGTTTGAGCGAGGCACGGCGCGGCCAGATTGAAGACGGCTTTGCGGGCATAAACAGCTCGACCGAGTACCTGGAACGTACTTCGCATGTGCTGGCGCTAATATCGAGCGGGCTTGGCGTGGCGCTGGCGAGTTCGACAGGACCGCAGGTGCTGGAGCACATCCACTTTTCACGGCTCTCCACGGGGCGTGTGCTGGCGGTGCTTGTGACCCAGGCTGGAGTGGTTCAGGACCGCGTGCTGACCCTTGACCGCGAATTGACGCATGTGGAACTGGAAACCGCGGCGCGGTATCTGAATGAGAGTTTTCGCGGCTGGCCCATTGAGCGCATCCGCTCTGAAGTGGCGCTGCGCGTGGAAGTGGAGCGCGAGGCCTACCGCGCGATGCTTTCGTCCATTGAGGAGCTTTGCCGGAAGGGCGCATTGAACGGCGACGGGATGGGCCCGGCTATTTTTGTGGATGGCATGGCGAACCTGATCAGCGCCGAGCTGGACCGCGAGCGGCTGCGGCAGATGCTGCTGGCTCTGGAGGCGAAGCAGAGGCTGGTGGAGCTGCTGAACGCCTATGTGGATGGGCGCCAGCAGGAAGTGCGGGTGGTGGTGGGACTCGACAATACTTCGCCTGCCATGCAGGACCTGGTGCTGATCGGCGCACAGGCGCAATTGGGCGGGGCCAACCTTGGAACTGTCGCGGTGATCGCGCCCACGCGTATTCAATACCAGGAGATGATTCAGGCGGTGCGGTACGTGGCCCGGCTTTCCGAGCGATTTTTAGATTGTCCACCTGAAGGGTAGGACTTATAGGCTTGGCCGGCGTTGGGCTATCGGGGGGCTCCGGTTGGTGGTGTGGTGCATCCAATGGAAAACGCGGGCGCGGCCTGCGATACTGGATTTCCCAAGGGGCGGCGCGGCCCCCCGGCAAATTATTATGAAATCAGGAAACATTGATCTTTCGGAGAATTCGTAAAGGCATGCCAGAGCAAGAAACGGAATTGCGCGAGTTGGAACCAGGGGACCCCTACAAGGCAACCCAGGTTAACGCGGAGGAAGAGTTGTCGAATTCGGCACCGGCGGATGGCCAGATCGTGGAGATAACCGCGGAGACGCCTACGGATTCCGTACGCCGCGAAGAATTCGACAGGTTGAAGAGCGAACGCGACCAGTTACTTGACCGGCTGGCGCGGTTGCAAGCCGAGTTTGAGAATGCCCGCAAGCGCGGCGAGCGGGAGCGGACGGAGTTCCGCGAGTATGCGACAGGCAGCGTGGTGGAGCAGTTTCTCCCCGTACTGGATAACTTTGAACTGGCGCTGAAGCACGACAGCACGGCGGAGCAATTGCGAGCCGGCGTGGATTTGATCGTCAAGCAAATGAAGGAAGTTTTGCAGAAGCTGCAGGTGAGTCCAGTGCCCACGGTGGGCGAGGCCTTTGACCCACACGTGCAT
Organism: Occallatibacter sp.; assembly: GCA_049510095.1. Lineage (GTDB taxonomy): Bacteria > Acidobacteriota > Terriglobia > Terriglobales > Acidobacteriaceae > Telmatobacter. Next base: position 1,982 of record JBEKZG010000027.1, on the reverse strand, counting down.
GAGGCGCTGGGCTCGGTGGAGCGCGACGACTTGCCGGACCAGCATGTAGCCGAGGAGGTCCGTACGGGCTACAAGCTGCGGGAGCGGCTATTACGTCCGGCCCTTGTGCGCGTGGTGCACAACCCTAAACAGACGAGCGAATGAGCTCGAATCCCCATGAGTTTCAATCGAGATGAGACCTGATACAAACGTGAGCAAAGCAGACTACTACGAAGTCCTGGGCGTTTCCCGCGAGGCCAGCGACACGGAATTGAAGAGCGCCTTTCGCAAGCTGGCGCTGAAGTACCATCCTGACCGCAACCCCGGCGACAAGGGCTCGGAAGAGAAGTTCAGGGAAGTGAGCGAGGCGTATCAGGTGCTGAGCGACGGGGACAAGCGGGCCGCCTACGACCGCTATGGCCACGCGGGGCTGAGCGGGCAGGGAGCCGGTTTTGGCAGTGGCCCGTTTACAGGCGGCGTGGACATTGGCGACATCTTCGGCGATCTTTTCGGCGAGATGTTCAACGTGGGCGGCACGCAGCGCGGGGCCCGCCAACAGCGGGGCGATGACCTGCGCGTCGATCTGGCGATCGACTTTGAGGACGCAGTTTTCGGCAGGGAGACGGAGATCAAGATTCGCCGCCGGGAGACCTGCTCGACGTGCAATGGGCGTGGCAGTTCGTCTGGCCGCGGGCCGACGGTTTGCAGCCAGTGCCATGGACGGGGACAGATCCGTTATCAGCAGGGCTTCTTCTCCGTGGCCCGCACGTGCGGCGTGTGCGGCGGGACGGGGACGGTGAACTTGGACCCTTGCGCGACCTGCCATGGCGAAACCCGCGTAACGGCGGAGATGAAGCTCAACGTCAAGGTGCCGCCCGGCGTGGAAGATGGCACCCGCATCCGGTACGCGGGCGAGGGGGACGCGGGTAGGTCCGGCTCTCCCAAGGGCGACCTTTATATAGTGCTTTCCATTCGCGCCCATGACTTTTTTGAGCGTCAGGGCAACGACCTGCACTGCGTGATTCCGATCAGCTTTCCCCAGGCGGCCCTGGGAGCGGAATTCGAGATCGAAGGGATTGACGGCCCGGTGACCCTGAAGATTCCAGAGGGCTCGCAAAGCGGCCGGGAACTGCGGGTACGGGGACGCGGCGTGCCCTACCTGAATGAAAAGGGGCAGGGCGACCTTGTGGTGAGGGTTTTGGTGCAGATTCCCAAGAAGCTTACCCGCGCCCAGCGTGAGCTGGTAACGAAGCTGGCGGAATCGATGGCGGTGGACAATAAGCCGACGTCACCGGGACTGCTGGAGAAGATGAAGGATTTGTTTAATTAAGACAGTTATCAGTTTTCAGTTGTCAGTTTTAAGTTGTCAGGGAATAGGATCTTGGCCGATCCGGCATTAATCGAAATTCGCGGGCTCTATCGGCCTTCTGTCGCGGGTGATGTTGAGTTCAATGCCGCCAAAGCGACGCCCAAAAGCAGCCAGCTCCGAGCCGATCTTAAGTCTAGGTTTCGGCGAGACTGCTTCTTCGAGGATCACTCGAATCTCGGCCTCGGTGCTCCGCCCGTTGCGCGTAGCGCGTACTTTGAGGGCGCGATGGATTTCTTCGGGAATGTTGCGGACGGTGACGGCAGGCATCTGACTTTAATCCTCGCTTCTGTGCTATCAGTGATAGCAATGTCGGAATCTCGCCCGCGGCCTCTAGGCTGAAGTCTTGCATGTTCACACCACCGTTTTCGCCTATTCCACAAGCGGTTGGGGACGTTCCGGGTGCGATCATCCGGGTTGGATCGCCAAATACATCACAACGCGACCTTGGTCTTGTACCATTGGATACGCCGCGAACCGGCTCAGACTGGTCCGCCTTGCGCGCCAGCTTTTAGATGGTGCGCCAGGCATGGCGCGTAGCGCGTGAGCGCAACTGGAGTGGCTGTGGTGGCCATTTCGGAGACTTGGGGGTGCAAGTCCCCTGCAGGCCCTGATGGTGGGCACTGCTAGCCGAACA